>JADFPY010000437.1 GCA_022562085.1 candidate division KSB1 bacterium
ATTTTTCGGGGGCGGCGTGATGCAATAAATTATGAGTCGTAAATCATTAATATAAAAAAGAAATAAAAAGTCAGGCATCTCCCAAAAAAAATTTTGAAACTTGATGGTTTCTTTTTTTATATCTTGAGCTTAGCCGCCCTAACATATGTTTTCTATGGTTCTGAATAACACCCCGAAGATTACAAATTTTTCATTGCCAAACAAGGGGAAATTGATTAATTGTCAAAAAGCTAGCTGTATAATACCCCAAATAGGAATAATAATAGGAAACTCATTAATACCGATGCCTTGACATACAGCGAACCTTTTTGGCGATTTGCAGCTGAGAGATTGGCAGATAAGACTATCATGGGTTTTTCCTCTTTTTTCGGTCGGAGATCTTGTTCACAAAATGAAAAAATATCATGAATGAGTCAATAAAAAATATTTTCAGGGGAGGTTTCATCGTGTGCAAGGCGGCAGGCAGCAATTAAAAAGAAGAAAACTTAAAGAACTAAAATAAGGAGGCGATATTTAGTATTAAAAAACCAACATTTTTCCGCTTCAGAATTCAAATTATGCAAGCTTTCTTAGCGCGCCAGCCTATTTTCGATAAAGACCAAAATGTTTACGCTTATGAACTCCTCTATCGTTCCGGACTCAAAAGCAATTTTTACGATGATGCCGATGGCGATCATGCCACCTCCTTGGTGATTACCAATGGCTTTTTGTCAATCGGCATGGAAACCATCACCCGGGGGAAAATGGCCTTCATCAATTTTACCCGCAACCTTCTGCTTAAAGAGATTGCCACGGTTTTTCCCAAAGAGCTCATGGGCGTGGAGATTCTGGAGGATGTTGAACCGGATGCAAAGATAGTCGCGACCTGCAAAAAATTGAAACAATCAGGCTACACCCTGGTTCTGGACGATTTCGTATTCAAGCCCGAGTTCACGCCGCTGCTGGATTTCATCGATATTATTAAAGTCGATTTTATCAACACGGCGCCGGAAACCCGCCGTACGGTCATTCAACAAGTTAACTCAAAACGAATAAAGTTCCTGGCTGAGAAAGTGGAAACCCGCGCGGCATTCAGGCAAGCTGTTGAGATGGGCTACACTTATTTCCAGGGCTACTTCTTTGCCGAACCTGAGATTATTGCCGGCCAGGCTTTATCTGCCTCCAAGATGAATTTTCTACGGCTGTTGCAGCAAGTGAACCAGCCGGATCTCGACTACGATAAATTAGAAAAGATTTTTAAAGAAGACGTGACCCTGACTTACAAAATGTTATGCTATATCAATTCACCTTACTTTGGTTTTCCCAACCGCATCCGTTCTGTTAGACATGCCCTGACTTTAATCGGTATGAAGGAGGCGCAGAAATGGTTGTCACTGATTGCGATGAGCAGCATGGGAGCGGATAAGTGTGAAGAACTCGTGCTGACTTCATTGTCCCGGGCCAATCTCAGCGAATTGCTGGCGCCATTAGTTGGGTTAAAAGAGCGCTCATCTGAGCTTTTCCTGATGGGCTTGTTTTCCCTGCTCGACGCCTTTCTGGATCAGCCGTTGCCGGATATTTTAGAACAACTGCCAATTTCAGACGACATCAAAAATGCCCTGGTGGGACGCCAGGGGCTCATGGGCGAAGTACTTAAGTTGGTCATATTTTATGAGATGGGAGATTGGAATCAGGTTTTCGCGTGTGTGTCCAAACTTAAATCGGTGGAGAATCAGCTGCCGGAGCTTTTTATCAAAACGCTGGAACGAACGAATCAGATTTTTCCCGGTCAGCGGATGGCAGGTTGATGGAATCCCACACCATCTCCAAAAATGTTGCGTCTAATGCAGATTATCTTCAAGTCTGGCAAAGAGAAGCGTAGAACTCCGGCCGTCGGTCATCCATGAGTTGATTAAGCGGGGTGATATTTTTACTGTCCGCTTCTTCGGGATTGATTTCAGTGATGTATAAAGAATCACGTTGCGAATGGGCGCGCTGCAGCAGCACACCTTTGGGGGCGACGATTTGACTCTTCCCCGTAAACCGCAGTTCACCGTGGGGCCGTTTGTCGATGCCAAAACGATTGGCCGTAATTGCGAAAATATTATTTTCTATGCAGCGGGACAGCATAGTCTGCTGGCAGTAGTTGAGAACCAAATTTGATGGATGGCAGATAATTTGAGCGCCGAGTACGCTAAGGGTTCGAGTCACTTCCGGGAAGATCCAATCGAAGCAAATCATCATACCGATTTTTGCCCCACGTACTTCCTGCACTTCCAGGAGAGTGTCGCCGGGGTCAAACCAGTTTTTTTCTTCATTAAAAAGATGCAGTTTTCGGTAAGTGTGAATTATTCCTTCAGGGCCGAGCAGTAAACTGCTGTTAAAAACTTTGTCCCGCTTTTTTTCTGAGAAGCCAGTAACCAGATAAAAGTCTCTTTCTTTACAAAGTGCTGTCAAGCTCTCAACGGTATTAGAGGCCGCCGGATCTTCTGCAAACGCTAGGGTCTCTGCCCGGTCTTTGAAATAGTAGCCGGTGAATGCCAGCTCGGGGAGGACGATTAGATCAGCTTTGACTTGTTCTAATGCTTGGATTACTTTGTTCAGATTTCTCTGAACGCGACCAAAGAGGGGACGAAATTGCAAGTAACCAACTTTCATGAGCAGTGTTCCGGTTTTAGAGTGAAAATATTGCGAGTGTTCTTTTTAATTTAAATATAAATATAAAAAATTGGTTTTTGAATTGCAATCTTTGAAAGGGGAAGGGGATCGTTTCCTTAGTTTTTAAATTAGCTTCTTACTTAGTTGTTAATTGCGGGTCACTCTTATCCTTTTTCTTCGATTTGTATTTTTGTAGGATTTTTGTATAGTCATCATAAATAAGGGCTCTTCCCCTGAGATCAATTAGTTTATCCTGTGACGGGGTACTTTTATCGAATTCCAAATACCCGATGACTTCATCATTAAAAATTACTTCATGTTCAGCCTGATAATCCAGGCTGTAAATATGCTTTTCTTCCGAGATGGTCTTCATATGAATTTTGAAAAATATCGGTAAACTTTTCTTCCACGATATTTCTCGGCGACTACTTCACTTTTGATTCCAGATTTTTTCGCAGTTTCATTCCGCTGCTCAGAAAGCCCGGTCACTTAACCAATGAATATAATTCAGGCCGCCGGGTAAGTTACATTCTGC
>JADFPY010000438.1 GCA_022562085.1 candidate division KSB1 bacterium
CTGCGCCAAAATATCGAGCGGTTTTTCCGGCATAATGATTTTATCCAATTCTCCGTGCCGCACTGCATCCAGAATGGCTGCACACTCAACTAATTCGTCCCGGGTCATGGGGAAGATGCGGCCTTTTGGAACACCTTTTAAAGTGTGACCCGAACGTCCAACCCGTTGCAGAAAAGCTGCGATTGATTTGGACGATCCAATTTGGCAAACCAGATCGACCGAGCCGATATCGATGCCGAGCTCTAAAGAGGCCGTGGCGATCAGTGCCCGCAGCGAACCTTCCTTCAAGCGCTGCTCGGCATCCAGGCGATGCTCTTTGGCCATGCTGCCGTGATGGGCGGTGATAAATTCTTCGCCCAATCGTTCGGTCAGGTTATGGGCCATGCGTTCTGCCAGCCGCCGCGTATTGACAAAAATTAGCGTCGTTTGATGTTGATGAATCAGCTCTTCCAAACGTTCGTAGATTTCGCCCCAGACCTCGTTGGGCATGACGGCTGAGAGCGGTGAGCGCGGCACCTCGATGGCGATGTCCATTGTGCGCTTATGCCCGATGTTTATTAAAGTGCAGTCGAGCTTGCCGTTTTGGAAATTATTTCCAATTAGAAAACGCGCGACCGTTTCTATGGGTTTTTGGGTTGCAGAAAGTCCAACTCGCACCAATTTTTTCGGCGTCAAATTCTCCAATCTTTCCAAAGAAAGCGCTAAATGCGAGCCGCGTTTGTCGCGAACCAATGCATGAATTTCGTCGACAATTACTGTATGCACAGTCGACAGCATGCGGCGGCCATTTTCGCTGGTAAGGAGCAAGTAGAGTGACTCGGGCGTGGTCACCAGAATATGCGGCGGGTTTTTCACCATCGCCGTTCTTTGAGAAGACGGCGTATCGCCGGTGCGAACCATGACTTTAATTTTGACTTCAGGGAGGTTTGATTTCCTGAGCTGCTCAATGATGCCTTTCAGCGGGAGTTGGAGGTTGCGTTCAATGTCGTTGCTCAACGCCTTAAGCGGGGAGACATAGACGATCTGGGTTTCTTCAGGTAAGTCGGCTTTTAGCCCCTGGCGAACCAAATCATCTATGGTTGCTAAAAAAGCGGCCAGCGTTTTTCCGGAACCCGTCGGCGCCGCGATCAGGGTATTGCGGTGTTTTTTGATCTCCGGCCAGGCTTTGGTTTGGATTTCGGTAGGTTCTTCAAAGGTCTTTTGAAACCAGCTTGCGACCGCGGTGTGGAATTGTTTTAGTGGCATGATTCTTTTAAGTTAAGAAAACTCTAAAGACACTTGTTTTCAAATGTACCTGACATTTCTTGAAAACTCTTGACATTTGTCGAATAATTTGTTATCATTAAAGTAATCCAGTTTACTGGAGGTGGATGGTTTAGGCCATCGGGCCCTTTTTAGGGCCTTTCTTTTTATATGAATTTCTTCCCGAAAACTTTACCCTCTTGCTGATAATATTTTACCTTTAGAATAGCAGCTATTTTTTTGGCAAATGGTGCGAGCTCATCACTTCGTTTACTATTTCTTTCAAAATTTCCATTCGACTTGGATGTGCAATGATATCAGCAAGTTGTAATCCAGAAATGTTGTTTGCTTTTGGCTTAACTTTTAGTTGTTTGCTGGTAAACACCTGGTGAAATAGTTCTGGACTTACATAGTCAGTCCCGTTTTTCCAGAGTCCGCTAAATGAATCTTTAAGCTTTCGGTCCTCATTACCACCTCGAGACTCCGCTATGACATCTCCATTGGCTTCATTCTGTTCCAAGAAAAACACATATCGTTCTAAGAGCAAAGCAAGGCAATAGTGATAAGGCTCATATCGCCAGACTGTATAAGCTTCTTTGTGAGCTTTTTTATCCAAGCATACAGTTACGACAGTATATTCCCAATTCTCGAGTAATTCCAGTAATTCAACGTCAAATTGCATTCGTATTTTTTTATCTCGAAGTACTTCAAAGGGATATTTAGCATTAACTAATTCTTTTCTGTGAAGAATAACCGGGTCGTCTGGGTGCGACCCAAAATACTTAGTCTTCAGAGATTCAATTTGCGGGTTCAGCACTTCTCTAACATAATCTAAACTAATGATTACACCAGTGAGGCTCAAGAAGCGATGAATAGGATTATCCGAACTTTTCAAATCTGGATTTCCACATTCATCGACGTACATCCGATATTTCATTTTTACTGGT
Organism: candidate division KSB1 bacterium; assembly: GCA_022562085.1. Lineage (NCBI taxonomy): Bacteria > Pseudomonadati > Candidatus Zhuqueibacterota bacterium. Next base: position 2,190 of record JADFPY010000438.1, read on the forward strand.
ATTGACTCAAAAAAAGTGTTTTAGCTTACCACAATATCCTAATACGGCACCAACCCCTCCATCCCCAAACATTTGCGAACGTAAGCTATCTGGCCAAAGTGCCAGGCTTCGTGATAAGCAAAGAAAATAAGCGCGCCGCGGACTGTATTGTCGCCATGGGGTAATTTGTAATCTAACTCTTTAGTCAAGTCACTTTCAGAAGCTTGCGCCAGTTTTTCTTGAAACGCATCGGAGATCTCATTCCAGGCGTCGGCAATTTTCGACATCTCGGGATAATCCTTTTCAGCAGCAAATCCGTCGTCAAAAAGTTTGGGCCAGGGGAATTCTTCTTTCTCGCCTAGCAGATTTAATAAATGATACCGAATACTCGTTAGGTGCCCTGCCATCCACATAATTGGGTTTGTGCTTTCAGATATTTTTTTCATTGCTGTTTCGTTGTCGAGGTTGCCAATACCGTTCTGAAAAAAGGAGTTGTCCATTTTGTAAAGCGCAGCAACGGTAGCAATCGAGGGGTTCATTTTATTCTCCTGCAAAATTATTTCATTTTAACATTACTTAAAATTTCATAATATATCAATAGGTTTTTGTCATATATTTTTGCCTGTTTAAACGACTAAAAGATTGAACAGCAAACAATATGGATGACTTAGAATTAAAAACAATCCGCAGAAGCTGAGTGAGGTTGGGTCTTTTAATTTTGTTTAAGAATTAGGCAACCAGCGATTTTTCGATGAGTTTTCCAGACTGAAAAACAAACTCCTGTCTCAGTTGCTCAAGGGAGAATCCTTCTGCGAGTTTTTTTGAGATGCCTGAACGGTCCATGATATCCCGCGCAATATCTGCCAGCGTTTTTTTGGATAGAACATTTTTAATTGCGCTTTCCGCATCAGCAAAAACGCCGCTCAAGGCATCCTGAATATTGTGACCAATCGGGCATTCTTGATTTGGATCGCGGTAGTGCAGATGAAAGAGG
>JADFPY010000439.1 GCA_022562085.1 candidate division KSB1 bacterium
GTTTAACAAAGTTTTTGGTTAGCCAAAATATATATGGAATTGAAGAATCCAACGGGTTTAAAATAAAAAATAATATAGCCACGGATTCACCCCGTGAGATAAAGATATCATCTTACCAGAAACACCAAAGACTTTAATCTAACGGGGTGAACACGGATAAAACTCGGATTTAATAAATGGAGCTTTAAATTTCACTTTTTTTACCTACAAAATTTTCTACAAATTTCAAATTGCGCTTGTAATGATTCTTTAATTTTTTTCTAAACGCATTTATCCGTGCCAATCAGTGAAAATCCGTGGCTTAATTATTTGGTTGCGGCTTTGCCGCGCTGTGAGAATCCGTGGTTAAGTCTTTTATCACCGCCGCGACAAGCGAATCCCATAAATAACAATCCCCAACACCAGCCCTACAATGAGCAAAATAATAATCGCCGTACCTAAAATATTTGTCTCCGGCTTAATTTCGATGGTGACGGTTTTATCCTCGCCGCTAATTGGCTGATCGTCGGAAAGCGAGCTGGTGCGGATGCGCACTTCATATCTGCCCACAGCAACGTCAGCAGGCGGCGTAAAACTCAAGCCGATACGCTTTTCCTCGGAGACTTTCAGCACCGGAACGATTGCCGGCTCGACTTGTTTAGTCCAGTTGAGCGGCGGATCAGCTTCGATTTCAACGTTGTTCAAACGCCGGCTTCCTTCGTTGACCAATTCGATATGCATTGAAACGGTTTCATCCGGTTTAATCGAATAAAAGAGCTGCTGCGCCCGCACCAGGAGTTTGCCCACACCGCGCGGAACGAGATCCAATTTAACATATCCGACATTTAGCGCTTCGATTTCGGCCTGACTCCATCGTCTTTCCCGAGTGTTCCCTATTTCCGGAGCTTGCGCACGTGGAACCACCAAAACATAAAATGAGATCGACTGATCGATAACAACTTCAGCCGTGGGGCGATCCGGAAGGTAAACTTGCAAAGCAGCGCGGCGGGTGTCTGTACTTTCCGTAAATTTAAATTGGCTCAGGCGGGCCTCGCTGCCCGGGTCCTTAAAAAAACGATTGATCTGTGACGGCAGGTTTACGACTTCTAATTTAAAGGTATTGGTCTCGGCGCTGAATAGCTCGAGAGTCAAATCATATGATGCCGAGCCACCCAATTCAACCTCCTGAGAAAACTGCTCGGACTGGACAATGACTTTGTTGACGGTGGCATCTTTCTGTAAAAATATTCTGGGTGAGCGCGTGGAGCCGCTGCCATAAACCAGATTAACCGTCACCGCATCTAAATCCTGCAGCAGGGCAAAATCAAGATTGACCGGATGGCCGTATTTTAGCTGTTCTATTTTCGCTTCATACGGCAGGCTGATAATGGTGTTTTCCTCGTTGAGCAGTGACACATAAACATCGTTGATAATATCCGGCTGCAGCGATCGGAACAACTCATCATCGATATTCACCAGTTTTTTAAACTCAGCGCCGCCGCCGGAGGTGTTCGCCAGTTTGAGTCGAACATGCTTGCGGCCATTTTCTTTTTGATATTTAACCGCTTCAACGACGGTAACATACTGACCCTCAAATAGCACTGCCAGCAAGGATTGCTGATAATTCACCTCGGCGTCAGCAAAGGAATTTCGCGACCGGGAAAGGTCTAATTCCGAAATAAGATTCTCTTCAAAAAGCTCTTTTTTACGGTTGTACTCTTTATGAGCGTATTCGTATGCTTCTTTGGCACGTTTGAGCCCGAGCAGGCGGTACTGGTCATCGCGCTGGTTGAAAGGCACGCCGGTTTGGGCAAGCAGACTTGAGCAGCAAAAGACTAAAAGAAAGAAACCTAAGAGACATTTTATTCTTAAATTCATTTTATCTCCAAACAACAGTGTGATTTTTTTATCTGTCAACAACACTTTTCAGCCACGGATGAACACTGATAAAACACAGATTTATGGATCCAAAGTTTTGAATATTATTCATTTAATATTTTTTGTTTTCTATTTACTGAGCAATTTGAAAATTTTTTCAAAGTTTTTGATCCGGTATCATATTGTCCGTGCTCATCCGTGTGAATCAGTGGCATTAATTCAAAACTTTTTAGTTCTGGTTTCACCGCGATAATGTGGAATTAATTCCTCCGCATCATCATTCTGCCCTGCATATTCGGTTTTTCAAACGCGGCTTGCATTTTCTTGCCGGCACGAGCATACTCAATTTCTACCTTAGAACCGGTATCCAGTTTTTCATACATTTCAAAAAACTTATCGAGAGTTTCAACTTTTTGTCCGTTCAAAGATTTTATTTCGTCGCCTTCTTTAATATCTGCGTTCCCCAAAGCGCCGGTCATTCCTTCCATGATGCGCATGACTTTAAGTGTGCCCTCTTCTTCACCCAAAATTAACCCGGTGCCAAACCATGGCCGCATCTCTTCGGAGTCTCCGCCATCCATGGTGAAGGTTCTCATCATGCCGCCTTCATGACCTTCTTCCTCCCCCGGCATGTCGTTTAGTATCATGATATTCGCCCCTTCCGGCATATCCTCGGGATCGATTTTCTTGAAAGACTCTATCATCAGCTCGCCTTTGCGGCGAATGCCCATTTTCAAAGTTCCGCCGATCTCGAGCGCGTTGTACAGCTCTTCAAATTCTTGCACCGTTTTCACGCGCTGGGCGTTGACCATGAGAATTTCATCATTTTCTTTCAGTACGATGTCGCCATATCCTTGGGGTCGCAGCCGTTCCGGCAACACCATCATTACTTTGATGGTGTCATCTTTACTGGTCAAAATGGTTTGAACTTCTTTCAAGTGAAAAGCCCCGTCGCCGCCCTCTATTCGTCGTTCCATTGTTACTTGAGCGTTTGATGTTTGCAACGAGAATCCGGTCAGCAGAACCAAAAAACTTAACTTGTAAATGAGCTTCATAGTTTTTTCTCCTCTTATATTTAAGTAGTAAAAATTGTGATTATGTAGTAGGGCCGCTCCGGCTCCTCGCCCTGAAAAACGGGGCAAGGGAGCCTGCTCGGGCTTCGTGCGCCTCCTCGAGTGGTGTCGCTACGCGCATTACTTACAGTCGCCTCCTTCGTCGGCTAACCTGCGGGGTCGCATTCCGCAATCTGTGCTTT
>JADFPY010000440.1 GCA_022562085.1 candidate division KSB1 bacterium
TAATAAATGGAGTTTTAAATTTCACTTTTTGTAACTTACAAATTTCTACAATTTCAAATGGCGTGTCATGATTTAGTTTTTTTTAAATGCATTTATCCGTGTCGAATCGGTGTTAACCCCGTTAGATAAAAACATCAGCTAAACAGAAAACCTAAAAACTCTTATCTAACGGGGTTAATCCGTGGCTCCAAAATATTGGTTGCGGCTTCGCCGCGCTGTGTTCCTCAGTGTTCTCAGTGTCTGTTTTGCAGAAGTCTATTAGACATTTAAATTTTTCTGCACATCTTTATCCCGATTCACTCGCCAAATTTTGGAATCCAAATAATAATGCTGCATGGCAAAACCCAGAATGAATGCTGCGAAAACCCGTTCGCCTAATCTTAAAGATGCAGGGTCTTTGATACCGGCCATCATGCCAATTGAATTTAGCAGCACCGTATCCAATTCTAAGCCACTGATTGATTTGAGCCAATCAATCCAGGGACCTTTGTAAAACCCAAATGTGAACACCAAGCCAATTAAAGCATAAATTGTAAAGTTTTTAAACAAAGCTTTCACCCACTTAAATTCTCTTGCAGTTTTCGATTTATATTTATTCTGTGCGAAGGAATAAACAATGCAATGATATTGAATGTTATGGCCGACAGTCACCAACGGCACGATAAACACGGCCATAATCGGGTGGCTAAACGCAACAAAGTGCAGCGGAATGATCGAACACATGTAGAGCAGTTTGCTGCCGTTAAGAGTTGAACCCGCTTTCCAGAGCTTGATTTGAAAGCCGATATAAAGAAGAATAATTGCCAGGTAAATTGTCCAGGCCAGCGGGTGCAGAAGGGAGCCGATACTTAAATTTGCAAAGATTGGCGCCTGCAGCCCTAAAGGTGGAAAACCCGGCGTGTTTTTGTAAAATGAGCTGGTCAGAAACATCACCAGCGGCATGTACAAAGTCAAATTAAAGAACCAATAGTCGAATTTGTTGGCGAGCGCTTCGTTATCGTTTGCTTTGCGTTTGTAAAGCGCGAAAAAGCCCCAGTGTTGGCGCACAACATGATAGTAAGCCCAAAGTCGAAAGAAGACAAAAAAGAGGATGCCGCCCAGCGCCAACGTTTCTACCGGCGTTGTGAATCCAAGAGTTGGGGTAAAAGCTCCGAAAAAGTAAGGCAACAAAATGGCCGCCGGTCCGACAAAAAACCAGATGAACGAAACGCGCAGCTCTCGTCCGCGCACCCGCCACTCGTCAGGGTCGAAAAGTGTCCGTCCGAGGGTCGCCCAAACATGGGGCGCATCCAGAATGATGGCCCAACTGAGGACCACCAGAAGCTCAAGGTTTAAAGGGATCTCGATGCCGCCAAATTGCAAAGTTAAAAATGCGTCTCGAAGCGGATCATTTAAAACCTGAATTGCATAAAAAATAATTCCTACATAAAGCCAGCCGGCGAGCGCTGAGCCGATGTAAAAAAGCAGATCTTTGCGGGGACTCAGAATCCAGTTGAATTTGATTCGTTCGGTTCGAGGTTGGGAAACTGCAGTTTGCATTTTCTAAATTAATTTCGCTTGATTCATTTCAAAGTTAATGATCCGGCAAAAAAATGCAAGAACTTTGGAGGGGGACGAATAACGGACTGAGATTTTAGTCTTTGCGAGCGTTTCTCAGCGAAGCAATCTTTTGATTAGGCAGGCTTGAGATTGCTTCGGCACGGAACGCCTCGCAAAGACGTCTTCACAATCGTTAAGAGTTTGGATTAACCTCGCGCTTTTCGAAAAATACTCGACAATCGATCCAGCCCATAAACGAGTGGCCGATTTGCAATGTGAGCCACATCTTTAATCATTTCTTTCGGATAGGAAGTGACTTTGTCCGTTCCTTCTTTAACTTTATCTATCGTTTTGCTAAACAAATGTGCGACCGGATTGACCGCCAGCATGACCGTATCGACAGTCTTTTCTTTGCTCATCCTGAGCAGTTCAACCGTCATTTTTTCCATGATGTCCGAGGTGATGAATTTGGTGGTTTTCAGGATAAAATCCGCGGAAGGGTAGAGATCTCTGTCCGACTCAATGCAGACCAATTTACAGTAGTTTTCCGTAAGAAGAGAAATGCGGGTCAGGAGCGCTGCGTTTACAAAGCCGTCTGCCAGTGAGCCAAAGATTCTATCCGCAAAAGGCACGCTTTTAATACTCTCCGTGGCAAACTTGGAAAACAACTCCTGGGCAGCGTACTCAACGCCTTCTGAGCCGCCGATGGCCATCGACAGATAAACCTTTTTTGCAATGGCCCACAAATCCTTGTTTGAAACCCGGCCGTGATATAAAATGAACAGTTCTTTGACCAGATTAACACTCGAAGATAAAATGAGAATGGCGTCCAGAAAACCGTTTTGTGAAATACTGGAACTGTAAAAAAGCCGCAGGACGTACCTCTTTCTAATTTGCTCACTTTCTTTTTCCAGCACCTCAATTGTTTTTTGATACCCTTCTTCGTTTTCCTCAATGTTTGAAAAATCAAATCCCGACTCTATTAGAAAAGGGTTGGTTTTAAATTTATTAAGACGATTCTGAATGATTTCCGGGGCTCTGTTTTTATCTTTGGTCGGTGCGTAGTTTTTGGGGATTTTGATAATTTTATAAATGGGAATGCCGATGAAATAAATGATGAACCCGAGGAGCAGTGCCAAAGTCGCGTACCCAAAAGCCGGGTGCAGAGCCCGGGTCAGGAGATAGAGTTCTAACAACTCCCGGAAAATAATGTAAATGAGAAAAAGTGAAAAGAAATAAAAGAATCGACTGAGGATTTTCATGTTAACAGGTTTACGTTACCTAAATTTTAAAAGTTTAATATGAATAACCAGTTGCAGGTATCATTTAACAAAGTCATCCTCTAACCTTAAAACAAAATCATGTTTCCCACCGAATTGCGCCGAAGTCACCGAAGCTCACCGAATTTAGTTTGATTTGAAAATTGTAAATTAGTCTGCGCTTATGTTTTTTAAAATCATTTTGAAGCACCAAACGTTAAATTGCAAAACGGCGGCGATTCGGTGTCCCTCGGCGCAATTCGGTGTATTTCGGTGGAAATTATTTTCACC
>JADFPY010000441.1 GCA_022562085.1 candidate division KSB1 bacterium
ACCTGGATTGCAGCAGCGGAATCGTCAGAATGCCCTCGGCGGGCAGATTGTCGAAGTCCCCGAACTTGATCGGTTGGTAACCTTTAATATGTAAAATGGAATCAAAGTCGCCGGGTTCGACTTTAAACCAGTTTATCGACTCGGGTGCATTTCCCGAAATAACTTTATCCATCTGCGCGAAGACCGATTTGCGAACTTTTTCCGCCTGCCAGCCGGCGATGAAGAAGTAAAAAATGATTAGCAGCATGGCTAGTTGAATCAGTTGCGGAAACGTTGATTGAAAGAGGCCGGAGATTCTTAATTTGCGTGAAAGGCTGGCAAAATTGTAGACAAGAACAATCGGGATTTTTATCAGAACTGCAAGCAGATATATTTTGAAGGTGAAATACCAGAATTTTGGCAGGGCGTACCAGAAAACGGGTTGAGTGAATTGGCTGATGTTAATCCCATCAAATGGATTTGAATTTCTAAACCCTCTGAACATCAAAAAGACGACCAGCAGGGCGATCCAGCATTCTGCTTTGGTCAATTCCTCCAGCCATTTGGTCTTCCGCAGTAAATAAATGAATAAAAATATTTGCAGAAAAAGAGAGGCCAAAAAACTTTCGTGCTCGATTAGGTAAAGACAGATAAAAGCCAAACATAAAAAGCCAAAGAGGGTGCCTCTTTTGTCCTTGGTGTTTCGCACTAAAATCAGACTGAAAGTCAAGACCAGGAAGGCTTGTATGAAAATTTGAATGAATTTTGGAAACCACCCTGTATTGGAAATTGTCGAGCTGAAAAGTGAAGTTGAAGAATAAATCGAACGCAGCAGGAGAATCTCAAACAGAGCAAACACAAAAAAGCAGGCAATCAAAACTTCGCTTGGCGGCCGGTACTTTTTCTGAATGTCGCCAACGAGTTTAAATAAAAAATAACCATGAACGAGCTGGAATATAAAATCAAGATCGAACGAAAAGATATTGATTAAAGTGAAACTAAGCAGCCAGCCTAAGAAGAAGAGGACGGTTTCCTTTCTCTTGGTTTCTGTCGAGCCCAGGCTTAGTGCAAAATCTTTAAGTCTTTGCCCAAGCTGAAAATTTGAATTCGGCATGGGCGTGCTTTCGTGATTCATAAGAATGAAATTAAGGATAAGGGGAGAAAAATGCAAGGAATTGAATGGTAAGGATCAGACAGTTGTTCCTTGCGCGCATGATTTTGTTTGATGATTTTCACGAGGAGCGAAGAGCGATAAACGACAGACAACTCACTCAATTAAACTCTAAACGCTCTGCGCTCATCGCTCTTTTCTACAAAACTTTAATCACTACCATGGTCATGTCGTCATGCTGCGGGTGGTTGCCAACGAAAATTTTAACACCGCGGACAATTTTTTGAATCAGAGCATTGGCGGAGAGGTCCCGGTTCTGAGATACAATATCCAGAAGCTGCTCTTCTCCATATTCCTCGCCCTCTGCCGTGCTGGCTTCGGTGAAACCGTCGGTGTAGAAGGCTAAGACGTCGCCGCTTTCCAGGCTGATTTCATGTTCTTCAAGAGATTGGGCAAATTTGTCGCCTCCTTCCAAGCCAACAGCAATGCCTCTGGGCTGGAGGAAGGAATTCTTGGAACCGGCGCGCTTGGCCAAAATTGCCGGATTGTGTCCCGCTCTGGAAAGTCTTATTTTATGATTTTTCATGTCGAGCACGGCATAGAACATGCTCACAAAAGAATTCCGCTCGATGTTGTTGTACATTTGTTTGTTAACTTTGTTGAGCACATCTTTTGGAGAAGTGCTTTCGCCGGCATGCGATTGTAAGATGCCTTTTGTGAGGGTCATGTAAATGGCCGCCGGTACGCCCTTCCCGGAAACGTCGCCGATTGCAATACCCATTTTACCGTCTCCTAGCTGGAAAAAGTCGTAATAATCGCCTCCGACCTCGAGTGCGGGAATACAAATTCCGGCAATGTCATATCCCTCGATAAGTGGGTTTTGTTTCGGCAGCAAGCTCATCTGCACGTTCCGCGCAATTTCCAACTCTTGAGCCATGCGCTCGCGTTCGGTAATGCGTCGGATGTGGGCGGGAATAAGCTCACGGGAAAAAGTAACTTTTTGTCTGCGAATAAAACCAATTAATGCCACGACCAGTGGAAATGCCATGATAGCATAGAAAATAACAGTCTGTTGTTTAAAAAATTCGGATGATGAAACCAGCATAGGAACGGCGTAGGCGAATGAAAGCATAACCCAATTTGTGAAAATGGCAGTGAGCAAATCAAATCGAACGATGATCAACCCTAACACGATGCTCATCAGAAAGTAGGAGGGGAATAACCACCAGAAGTCAATAAACCCTGGGGGAAAGTCCCAAAGAGTAAACGCCACGAGGGTCCAGAGCAATGAGGAGACCAGAATACCGGGCCAGATCTTTTTTGTTTTTTCCCGTAGCCAGGAAATGAAGAAGAACCGGAATACGATTTCGCTGAGAATTGCGACACGTAAGCCGAGAAACGCTGCGCTCATGGATGGAAAAACCGATTCCGGAATTCCATTTAAACTGAGTGTAAAAATGCCGAAGTTGTTGTATTGCGAGGCAAATGTCAAAACCCCAAAAATAACCGCCAGCAGGATAAACCCAAAGGAATAACCGTACACTGCAGAGGCTGCAAAATTGAGAGAGAACGGTTTTTTCTGAAGCAATCCATCAATGGCAGTGAGTTTATTACCCCAACCTTTGCGAGCCGAAGATTCACCAACACTCCATCCGGCGAAAACCATGGCAGCCATGAATGCCTGAATAATAAACACACCTATAAAAAACGACACTATTCGAAAATTATAGCGGTTTAAGCTTGGTCCACCACTCGAGCCATAGCCGATGGTTGTAAAACTTAACAAGTGCTCTATTAAAATGAGTGCAAACAGGAATACAAAAATACCTAATGCGCCCTTGATTCCGACCTCGCCCTCGTGGTATTTTTTAAGATAAAGTGTGATGACAAAAATCAACAGAAAAAATGTTGCTACTGAAGAGGCTGTTATAATGAAGGAAACAATTGTGCCGATATTACTTCCTTCTTTGATAAAGTCTTCTGGTTCATCGAGATCGGTGCC
>JADFPY010000442.1 GCA_022562085.1 candidate division KSB1 bacterium
CAAAGTCCGGATTTTGAACAGTCTTGTCAAACGAAGATTGATAAACAGTTGCGCCAATCGATAATCCCGCTGGTGAATTGTACTTTATTCTTCCCCCAACCGCCGACTCCGTCACAAAACCTTTTTTCTTCTTTTCGGTTTGGTTTCGATGAAATCCCGTGGTTGAGAAGGTGGAAACCGCATTGTCAGAAACAGGCGTCGCATCCAATTTGTTTTGAGAGGCAAATACGATAATTTCAAACCAACCTGCTTTTAAAGAAGCAGCGCCGCCAAAGAAGGCAGAATTTTCGTCCACACTGGAGTAGCCTCTCACGCCTCGTGCTCTTTTCTTGGTTGGAAAAACCGCGGCCGAACTTTTAGCGAGTCCGTAAGGTCCCCATAAAACCAGCCCCTGGCCAACTTCCAGTTGAAAGTGACCTAACCATATTTGAACATTTTTTCTTGGAGCGGCGCTAAGATAAAAAAGTCTAAGGTCGTCGAGACGGCTTTCACCGCTGTCTTTTTCCAAAAGCAAGCCGCCTTTGATTGTTCCTAAAAATTCAAACCGGAGTCTATTATAGATCTTTTGCGCAGAGCTTTCGTAAGCCCCATTTTCAAAGCCTATGGGTCGTTCGAGTCTACTTGAAACGCGCGATCGAAAATGCATGTGCGATACTTTTGTCTTGGGAATTGACGCCGCAACGGAAACTAACTCTCGAACATTTTCAAAAGTCTCCTGATCCATTTCCGGCACGTTGAGCAATTCGTCGACTGCAGTAAAAGAGCCTTGTTTGTGTCGATATTTTAGAATTTCTCTAGATTGTTTGACGGTTAATCCGGGTATCGCTTCAAGTGTTTGCAGCTCTGCAGTGTTGAGATTTACAGGGTTCTCTCTGAGCCATAAAATAAGCTCCACCAGTTCCGATTGCTCTGAACTTTCCGCCTGCTCCTCAAGAATTTTTTCTTCTACCGAATCTTGTCCAAAGGCCAGAGCCTGGCAGAACATGTGTGCGATTATACAAAATGAGATTTTGATATTTTGAGTTCTATTTGTTCGCAATGTCTCTAACCACAATTTGTGCTTTGATTTTTTCGAAAGTCTTTATGCCGATGCCCGGTATATTTAACAAATCCCTGGTTTCCAGAAAGGGTCCGTTCTTCTCCCGATATTCGATAATCAGTGAGGCACGTTTTTCACCAATTCCGGGCAGTTTTTTTAGTTCTTCATGATTTGCTGTGTTGATGTTGATTCCTTGAATCACTGTTATAGAATCTGCTTGTGTTTCTAACAACAAGTCTTTTGATTTTTCCTCCACTTCTGCAATCACCGGCTCTTTCGCTTGCTTTGCCGTTTCCTTTTTTCTGCCCAAATGAATAGAAAACGACATTTGCTGGGTTAAGCCTAAATCATTGTGAGTAAAGAAGGCATAATCCACGGTAAAGCGATTGACATGAATTCCAAATCCGGCAGAAAATCTGCTTGGATTGTTCGCGGTTCCTGTTCGCAAGGCGAGGTTGTCAAAAGCTTTGAATTCTACGCCAAATCTTATCTCTTGCTCAAAGCGAACATCTTTAAAAATTTCCAGGTTTAGAATCATGCGTGGATGTGGATAGAGAGCGAGACCCGTACTAAAAGTTTGGGGTAACTTTTCTCGGGATTTACCGACACTTGGACGGTTAATATTTTTGGCGACAAATCCCAAACTCAACTGCTGATGAATCGGTACAACCAGTCCAATGTCTACACCAAGTGTACCGTCTGTGCCGTAGTTGTCGATTTTAACCGACTGGTATTTTAAACCGACTCCGTAGTAGATTCTGCCCTGATGACTTTTACTATAAGCAAGAAAGAAAACCTGCTCTTGGTAGAGGCTGTTTCCAAGAGTCAAAACTCCCAGGTTCAGTCGCGTCTTCCAAAGAGGAAAACTGGCCGATGCGCTGCCGATATTGACGTCATCAAGTCCGAAAGGCTTTTGGTAAAAAAGAGAGATTTCCGTTCCGGTGATTTGGCTCAATCCGCCGGGGTTCAGAAAGAGAGCGTCCGCGGTATTGGCTAGGGCCACATAAGTGCCCGCCATCGCCAGAGAGCGTGCGCCGACCGGAAAATCGTCGAACCTTGCCAGTAAATTTCGGCAAATCATCAGATTCATTCCTATAATTAACAACCAGAAGATTTTTGAAGACCTGGATTTTGAAATTGTTTGAAATTCGAGCTCAGAAATAATTCGCTTGACAATCATTGTGCAATTTCCATATATTTTTTGCAGTGATACAAATTAATTATGCCGCTCAATTGGTACACTTTCTATTTGGAGGGCTGAACATTGAAAGCTTTTGATCACTCTAAACCAAAGCACATCACGAGCCTCCTTTGCCATTTTTGTATCGCCTCAATTTTTTTAGTCAATTCTCCCTTGTTGATGGCCGGCCAGATAAAAGCGAAAGTAAATGTCATTATTGACAAGCTGCCTCTTGACAAACAAGAAAAAATGCAGGACTTCCACATTGCTTTGAAAGAGTATATTGAAAGCGTTGAATGGCTTGAGGAAGATGATAGCATCCCCGTTGAAGTAACGCTGCAATTGTTTTTAACCGATGCACTCTCCAATATAGAAGATCGATATAATTGTGAGTTTCTCATTTCCAGCACCGACGTTCAGTATTTTGACCGACGATATAAATTCCCGTTCCAGCTGGGAGATGTTTTAATTTACAACGATCAGGCCGTTGAACCCCTAACAAGCGTAATAAATTTTTACATCAATATGATTTTAGGAAGCGAGCTCGATAAAGAGCGTGAATATGGGGGAGACTTATATTATAAAAAGGCTCAGAGTTTTGCAGCCCTTGGTAAATTCGTTCGTACGGATTTCATTCTCGGCTGGACCGAGCGTGAGGAGTTAATCAAGAATGTTTTTACCGAACCCTTTAGAAAATTTCGCAAGATGAAAGACTATTACTTTTACGGGCTTTACGTTCGAGAGGAAAAACTGGATGAGACCCGCAAGAACATCAGAACTGCCTTGGATATGCTCGGTGGTATCCTAAAAGAAAAGGCAGA
>JADFPY010000443.1 GCA_022562085.1 candidate division KSB1 bacterium
TAAACGGGTTCGGGTAGTTCTGGCTTAATTCGAATTCCGTGGGTATGGAAGTGTGTTCAACAAGTTCTGATGGCGAGGATTTTGGTAGCGACATGCCCAATTCGATAGCCTTCTGGGCGTGCTCCCAGGCATTCTGGAAATGCTTGATGGCTTTGTCGGGCTTGCCTGCGTCGAGATCCTCCTGGGCTTGCGCCATCTCATCCTGGGCCTTTGCAATCTCACCAGGATCGCCCGGCAAGGCTAGCGCTTCGTCCAGAGCATTTTGCGCGATCTGCTGCGCGACGCCAACGAGTGCATCGATGAGATCGGAGACATCAGCTCCTTCTTTTCCGGCGTTGCCTAACTCCTTGACCGCCTTTTCGAGCTTACCAAAGGCCTTCTTGATATTGCCTTCCGCCAGTTTCTCAAGGGCCTCTTCCAATTTGGATTTGGCCTTTTCCAGCTTTTGCATGGCTTTGGCAGAGGTACCCGGATCGTCAATAAGATCTTGGATGTCAGCGACTCCCTCGTCAATAGCATCTTCGCATGACTGTACGGTCACCGTAACTTCATCGGTGTTGACACAATTATTCGCGTCGGTTACTTCCACCGTGTAAGTTGTTGAGGCGCTCGGAGTCGCGGTTGGATTGGCGAGAGTCGCATCGTCGAGATCGGTTGTTGGCGTCCAGCTATAAGTGAAGGGGCCATTCCCTGAAGCTGTGGGAGCACCACCGATTTGCACCGACTGACCCTCGAGAATTGTTGCGTCCGGGCCGGCATCTACTGTTGGATTCGGATTGACCACGATGGGCCAAGAGACCCAGGGACGTTGCTTTAAACAAAAGAGAAATTGCGGGGAGATAACGGAGTCTAATTGAACCAGAAAGACGATTGACCCGGCTTACTCCCCGTCCAAGCCGTGTAGCGTAATAGATGTTTGGCCGAAAATCTGGTGCGAGGCCGAACCCCTCATGGGTATTGTTGAAAATCTTATGGGAAGATGGTTATGAAATGAGCTATTATATTAATACAAACAAAGAATTAAACGTGCGGATTGTTTTTTCCCCTTCCAAAAGAAAACCCTCTCGAAGGTTCAAAGAGAGAATTTCCCGCATGTAAACTTGATTTTTTCCTCTTACAATTGTACTATTTCCTTTTAGAAATTAAAAATTTCAAAAGGAGACTTAATGAAAACGTTTTTAGTTTCCGGTGCAGGTTCCGGAATAGGCCGTGCAATCGCCAACAAATTAGCGAGCGGGGATCAGAAAGTGATTTTGCTGGGCCGCACAGATGCAAAGCTGAAACAGACAAAAGACGAATTGCAAAATCCGGATCGTCATCAAATCATCAGTGCTGATGTGCGCGACAAAAATGCCATTGGCAACGGTTTAAAAGCTGCCGGGTTAGCCCATCTTGATGGCGTTGTGGCAAATGCCGGTGTCGGCGGCGAAAATATTTATGGCCCCAAAGATCGCTGGGACGAAATTATTTCGATCAATCTAGCCGGAACGTATCTGCTGCTGAATGAATGTCTTCCTTATTTAAAGAAGCAGCCGGAGCGTTTCAAACATATCATTATTATATCTTCCATTTTAGCGCGCCTGGGGATTCCAAATTACTCAGCTTACTGTGCTTCCAAGGCGGGGCTGCTGGGCTTGATGCGCTCCTGGGCGGCGCAATACGCCCGGGACAAAATATTGGTCAACGCCATTTGCCCCGGCTGGGTAGAGACAGACATGGCCAGGCAGGGGATTCAGGCTTATGCCGATGCCGTAAATAAATCTTATGACCAGGCGTTTCAAGAACAAATGTCGATGGTTCCCCTGCAGAAAATGAGTCAACCGGAGGAGGTGGCAAATCTGGTCTGTTTTCTGCTTAGTGAGGAACAGACTTCGTTTACCGGACAAACATTTGATATTAATAACGGCGCTTTAATGCCCTGTTGAACGAGATTTAGCTTGTTTTGACGGTCAAATTTGCTTATTCTTTAAAGCATTTCTTAATGGGCCTTCTGGTTACCAAGGCAAACAGGGCTGTCGTTCTGAGCGCGAGTTGTCAAAGCACTACGATTCTACAACGAATCAGCGAGCGCGAAGAATCTTAGCCTGGGAGTGGGAGATTCTTCGCACATCTACTAAGTTGCAGAGTATAAAAACATAGCGGTTTGTGCTCAGAATAATGCGTAATTAATTACCCATTAATCAAAATCTTAAAGAAGTATGGAAATAATTGGCATTTACAAGCAATAAAAAAATAGGAGTAATAAATGAGCTTTGTGAATTTTAATGACTTACCCGATACGGCGCGAGTCTGGATTTTTGGTGCTGAAAATCCTCTGGACAGCAGCCAGGTGCAAAAGCTGACCGAAAATATGGGACTTTTCCTTGAGCAGTGGACAGCACACAAGAGCGAGCTGAACCCGAGCTGGGAGGTTCGTCATAATCAATTTATCATAGTTGGCCTTGACGAAAGCATGTTGGCCGCATCCGGCTGCTCCATAGACAGCATGGTGCACAATTTGAAAAACTTCGAATCTGCGATCGGCGCAAATATTGTCGGTACAAGTTTGAAGGTGTTTTACCGGGATAAAAACGAGTCGATTCAATGTGTGGGCAGGGCTGAGTTCAAGCAGTTAGTGGAAAACGGATCGGTAAATGAGGAAACGGTCGTTTTTAACAACATGATTCAAACAGCAGCGGATCTGCGACAGAATAGATGGGAGATTCCCATGCAGGAGTCGTGGCACATGCAGGCGTTTGGGGTGTTGGTTTGAGAAGTATTGGTCATATTAAAACAGCAAACCCGGACCAAAATTTTGATCCGGGTTTGCTGTTTTAGCTCACTTTAACCAGGTTGCTCGCGAATCCTGCTGCCATTGCTGGCGACGCTCTTCATCGCGCTTTAATGTAAACGCATAAAATGCGCTTGCTGCAGCAACCAGGAAAATAATCAATATCATCATTTGTACTCCTACTACATTCTTTTATTTGATTCAAATTGTTTCCTTGTGTAAACGGATGCCCTGAATGAAAGTTGCTGG
>JADFPY010000444.1 GCA_022562085.1 candidate division KSB1 bacterium
AATTGGCAAAACTGCAGACAATTCTTGACGCCGACCTGCCGGCTTTTAACAAGCTGGTTGCAGAAAGCGCGGTTCCGGCGATTATTATTAAAAAGAAGAAAGTGAAGCCGGAGATGACCAGAAAATGAGATGCGATGCAAATAACTACAGTCCTAAAGTCATAACTACTAATTCGGTGAATTTCGGTGCGTTCGGCGCATTTCGGTGGAAATAATTTTTTCATTTTTTCAAATAGTTCATTCGTATTAAAAGTTAATCATTCTGCCACAATAAGAGCGATTTGAATTATCCAAGGTTAAGAAATTATTTTGACTTTTTTGGTTCCGGTTTGCCCCGTTGGATAGTTATCCTACGGGGTTTGTCCGGGTTAGATTAAATAATTCCTATTTGCTTACCGACTTTTTCAAATACTCCAACTGCAAAATCCAGATCCTCCTTCGAGTGAGTCGCTGAATTCATCAATCGGATGCGGTCTTTCCCTTTTGGCACGGTTGGAAAGCTGATCGCCATGCCAAAAATGCCGTTTTCAAAAAGTGATTTGCTGAAGTTCTGAGCTTTTTTCGCCTCGCCAACCATGACCGGAGTAATCGGGGTTACGGTCACGCCAAGATCAAATCCTAACTCCCGCAGCTTATCCTGAAAATATTTTGTATTATCCCAGAGCTTTTCAACCAAATCCCCTGATTCGGTTAAAATATCAACCGCTTTGATACAGGAAGCGACATCTGCCGGGGGTGCTGCGCTTGAGAACAAAAATGGTCTTGCCCGCTGTCGCAAAAAATCCACGATTTTCTTTTTGCCGGCAACATACCCGCCAACTACGCCAAAAGCTTTGGACATTGTACCGATTTCGATGTCAACAACACCATCCAGCCCAAAGTGATTTGCAATCCCACGGCCTGAATTTCCGAGAACACCTTCACCGTGGGCGTCGTCAACCATAACCATGGCGTCATATTTTTGCGCGACCTCAACTATCTCAGGAAGCGGCGCGATATCTCCGTCCATGCTGAACACGCCATCGGTTATGACCAATTTGCGGCGTGCATCCGAATAAGCTTTTAGCTGTTCCGCCAAAGATTGGGCGTCACAATGACCCCAGCGAACGGTTTTTGCTTTTGACAGCCTGCAGGCGTCGATAATGCTGGCATGATTCAGCTCATCTGAAAAAATCACATCGTCGGCTGCCATGAGTGTTGGCACGGTCGCCAGATTTGCATTAAACCCCGATTGAAAGGAAATCGCCGCTTCAACGTTTTTAAATTTGGCCAGCTTTTCTTCTAATTCATTGTGCAAGGTCATCGTGCCGGCAATGCTGCGCACTGCGGCGGGACCAACGCCGTAATCTTCAATGGCTTGCCTGGCCGCGTTTTTTAACTCAGAATGATTGGCGAAGCCCAAATAATTGTTGGCGCACATGTTCAGCACTTTCTTGCCGTCCACTTGAATCCAGGCGTCCTGGGCACTGCCAATCGTTCGAATGGTATTAAACAAACCTTGTTCTTTTAATTGATTTAATTCGTCATCGAGAAAACTCAAATTCGCCATTTCATTCCTCCATATTAAAGTGCTTGAGTGTTAACGTTTTAAAGTGTTAAAGTCTAATTTGGACCCGCCGAAAAAACGCGATCACTTTAACACCTGAACACTCGAGCACCTAAACACTTATAATTTCAGCTTTTCCCGCAGTTTCTCCAACATCACTTTCGTAATTCCAGCTAAATCAAACTCATGCTGCCAATTCCAATCGTTTCTTGCACACGAATCATCTATGGTCTTTGGCCAGGAATTGGCAATCTCCTGCCGGAAATCCGGGGCATAATTACACTTGAATTCCGGGACGCTTTTCTTAATTTCAGCGGCCAATTCCTCTACAGTAAAACTAACTGCTGCCAGATTATAGCTCGAGCGGATTTTGATTTGCTCAGAATCGGCTTGCATAATTTCAATCGCTGAGCGAACGGCGTCATCCATGTACATCATGGGCAAACAGGTTTCCCCACCGACAAAACAAGTGTAGATTTTATTTCTAATCGCCTCATAAAAAATTTCAACAGCATAATCGGTGGTGCCGCCGCCTGGTTCGGTTTTGTAGCTGATAATTCCCGGGTAGCGCACACTGCGCACATCGACATGGAATTTTCCGGCGTAGTACTGGCAGAGCAATTCACCGGCACGTTTGGTGATTCCGTACATAGTATCTGGGTCGACCACTGTATTCTGAGGCGTGTTTTCTTTTGGTGAAGTCGGGCCAAACACGGCAATTGAGCTCGGCCAAAACACTTTGATATTTTTACCTCTGCTTAAATCGAGAACGTTTTTCAGGCCGGTCATGTTGACTTCCCAGGTCTGATCCGGATTCATCTCACCGCGAGCAGAAAGCAAAGAAGCTAGATGAAAGATGGTATCGATCTCATATTTTTCAATCACCTGACGAACCGCCTCTTTCTTCATCATATCAACAGTTTCATGAACGACGCGGTAAGGAGGCGTTGCCGGTCTTAGGTCGAGGCCAACTATATTCTCCAACCCAACTAAGGCTCCTATCTTTTCACTAAGCTCGCTGCCGATTTGACCATTGACGCCGGTGATGAGAATTTTTTTCATTCAGTGCCTCGAAGCTGTTCAAAGTTTGCTTTTTGCAGCATTCACCGCTACCAGGACCGGGTCCCAGACCGGTGCAAATGGGGGAGCGTAACTTAAATCTAAATAAGCGATTTCATTCAGGGTTAACTTGCTTGTCAAGGCGGTGGCAAAAATATCGATGCGTTTACTCACCCCTTCCTCCCCTACCATCTGCGCGCCTAACAACCGTTTGCTGCGTTTGTCAAAAACAACGCTGATCGTGATAGGCTTAACTCCCGAATAATAGCCCGCTTTGGAATTTTCAGTAATCGTTGTAAATCCGGCATCAAATCCAAATTCTTTTGCCTGTGTCGAATTTAAGCCGGTACTCCCGATCTCCAGACAAAAAGTTTTAAAAACCGACGTGCCGACGATGCCTTTGAAGGT
>JADFPY010000445.1 GCA_022562085.1 candidate division KSB1 bacterium
TGTTTCGGGTCACCTTACGATTTTTGCCTTGAATTCCAGCTTTGGGTTCGTTATTTTGCGAAATGAGATTTTCAAACAATAAATTGAATCGTAACCTTAGAGTAAACCTTGCAGGTTTTCAAAACCTGCAAGGTTTAGAGAATTATGAAAGCATTAACCTTCCACGGAAAAGAAATCATAAAGTACGAATCAGTTCCGGATCCTGGAATTGAGCAAGCCACAGATGTGATCGTTAAAGTTCATCTGGCCGGAATTTGCGGCTCGGATCTCCATCCATATCATGAACGCGAGAAAGGTCTCGACCACGGTACCGCAATGGGACACGAATTCGTCGGCGAGGTTGTCGATGTCGGCAAAAGTGTTAACAGGATTAAGAAGAGCGACTTCGTTTTTTGTCCTTTCACAACTAATTGCGGCCGCTGCTTTTATTGTCTAAAAGGATTGACTGCCCGCTGTATTCATGGGGAGCTTTTTGGTTGGATTGAACAGGGCAAAGGGCTGCAGGGTGGCCAGGCAGAGTTTGTGCGCGTGCCGCTTGCTGATTCATCTTTACTGAAGGTTCCCGAAGGAGTACTTCCTGAAGAAGGTCTGTTGCTTGGCGACATCTTTTCAACCGGCTACTTTTGCGCCGATAATGCTGAAATTGAACCCGATGGGGTTTATGCGGTCATCGGTTGTGGTCCGGTCGGCTTGATGGCGATCATCGGTGCGCGGGACTTAGGCGCTCAACAAATATTCGCCATTGATGCCATTCCCGAACGTTTAGCACTGGCCGAAAAATTTGGCGCTATTCCAATCAATTTTCAAAAAGACAAGCCGGTCGAAGTTCTGAAAAATGCCACCGACGGCCGTGGTGCCGATGCGGTTCTTGAAGTCGTTGGCAGTCCCGCAGCCGGACGAGCAGCAGTCGACTTAATCCGCCCGGGAGGAATCATCTCCACTGTCGGCGTTCACACGGAAAATAGCATGGCTTTTTCCCCGGTGGAGGCTTACGATAAGAACATCACTTATAAAAATGGCCGCTGTCCGGCACGGCATTATATGGAACGATTGCTGCCGGTTGTGCAGAGCAAGAAATATGATCTGGTTTCAATTATCTCCCACCGGATGTCGCTTGAGAAAGGCGTTGAAGGGTACAGAATTTTTGATAAAAAAGAAGATGGTTGTACAAAGGTGGTCTTGGAACTTTAATTTAATACGGATTTTCTATGAAAAAACTTAGAAAACAAATTTGTTTAACCTGGATATTTACCAGCCTGGTTATTTTTAGTATCTCTGCTGAAGCGCACGAAATCATCCTGCGCGGTGGCTGGGTCTTTGACTCAGAGAGTGAAAAATTTATTGAGAATGATGCAATCGTTATCAGGGGCGGCACCTTTCTTAGCGTTGGCAAAGGGTTAGAAGGTATCCTGCTCACCGGGGCTCAAGTCATTGAACTTGATACCAACGACTATGTTCTCCCCGGGATGTTTGACTTGCATGCCCATTATAATGTTAATTTATTCGGTCGAAAGCGGCGCGAAGAATTTACAGTCAATCCGGTGGTTTTTCTGGCAAATGGGGTGACTTCAACTTTTCCGGCCGGTGAGTTTCTCCCCGACGAGATGATGGAGCTTCGCAAGCAGATCAATCGCGGCGAAAAAATCGGCCCGCGTATTTTTAACTCCGGGCCTTATTTCGGTCCCGCCCGTCCCGGCTGGAATCCTGAAACAACAATTGAGGAGATTTATGCCGAAGTTGATCGCTGGGCGGAATTGGGTGCGGCAGGTTTCAAAGCCAAAAGAATTAACCGGCGCCATTTAAAGGCGCTCATCGAACGGGCGCATTTACACGGCTTGACTGTAACCGGTCATCTGGACTCGGGGTTCAAAGATACTATCAATCCGCAGGATGCGATTTTGCTGGGAATTGACCGGGTGGAACATTTTTTATGGGGCGGTGAGGCTTCGTCGGGCAGACCCGCCTATGCAAGTCTTGAAAATGTAGAAACCAATGCACCCTTATTCAAAAAGAATGTGAAATTATTCATCGACCGTGGCGTTTTTTTTGATGCGACGATTACCGCTTACGGATATTATGGTAAACGGGAAAAAGGGTACGACTACTGGACAGATGAGAAAATTTATTTTACGCCTTTTGTTCGCGAACAGGTCAAAAACAGACCGGAAAGAAGACAATTCGCGCAATTTGAAAAAATCTTTTGGGTTAAGCAAAAAACTGTCAAAGCATTTTATGAGGCGGGCGGCGGCAACCTGATTACTCTTGGCACCGATCATCCAAGCTCGGGTGAATATTTGGCCGGATTCTCCGCACATCGCGAACTCGAAATTCTGGTTTCAGCGGGTATTCCTCCGGCAGCTGCCATAAAAATCGCCACTCTGAATGGCGCCCGCGCGCTGAACGTCAGTGAAAAGCTCGGCTCGATTGCCCCGGGAAAATTCGCCGATCTTTTTGTCGTAAAGGGAAATCCGTTGGAGGATATTAAGAATACACGCAAGGTTCACGTGGTCATTAAAGCCGGACAGTTATATTATTCGAAGGCCTTGTTGAAATCGGTGGAGGGAAAATTAGGGCCGAATAATGAGGCAGAGGCTGGGGAGTGGTGATTTTCCCATAAATCACCTATTCACTTTTTATTCTAAAATAGAAAAAATCCCTGTCAAGGCAACTCAAAAATGCACACTTCTGTAAAAGTGTGAATAGGGGGTTTTGACGTTCTTGGGTAGAAAGAAAAGCCACCGAGCCCAAGGCCGGTGGCTTTCTGATTTTCAACTGCTAGCCCGGGGCGGGGCCGCCTTCGGTAACTTGGAACGGGAATAACCGAAGGTTTGTCTTTGGCAGGCAGAGAGGCCAATGGACAGCTGCTGAGCCAAAGACGCACCGAGAAAGTATTAGTTAGGACCTAATTTTTGAAGCGGAATGTAATAATGAAATCGAAGCCATTGCCGGTGAAAACCTGGAGCGCTTGGCCC
>JADFPY010000446.1 GCA_022562085.1 candidate division KSB1 bacterium
GAAAAATGTTAGATCTAACATATACCGTCTTTGCGAGGCGTTCCTTCGACTTGCAGGACAAGCTTTTGCCGAAGCAATCTTAAGCCTACCTAATCAGGAGATTGCTTCGCTGAGAAACGCTCGCAAAGACAAAAA
Organism: candidate division KSB1 bacterium; assembly: GCA_022562085.1. Classification (NCBI taxonomy): domain Bacteria; kingdom Pseudomonadati; species Candidatus Zhuqueibacterota bacterium. Next base: position 136 of record JADFPY010000446.1, read on the forward strand.
AAACAGGTTTTCGTTCAATCGCTTAATTTGGTTTATGATTGTTTGTTAAAATCTTCTCGAAAATCGTCTCAAACTCACCTAAGTCATTTGCATAAAAATCCGCATCGGGTAGGCTTTCTTTGTCTAAAGTCGTCATAAGGGCGGCTACTTGCATGCCGGCATTTTTAGCAGCTTGAATTCCCAAGGGTGCATTTTCTACTGCTAAACAAAGCTCGGGAGAAATAGCCAATTCTCTTGCCGCATTTAGATAGCATTCCGGATTTGGTTTGCCGTTTTTAATGTCATCTGCCGTGGTGATTGTATCGAAAAGTTCAATGAACTCAGGACTGTGTGAATGCTCAACATTCAAACGCACCGTGCCGGTGACCAGTCCGATTAATTTGCCCCGCTGTTTAAGACTCTTCAGAAATGATTCTGTACCATTTTCTATTTTTGCTTCGGTAATTTTGCGGTAAATTTTCTGCTTCTTATCAATGAATTCCTTTAATTCAAGCTCGGAAATTTCAACGCTTCGGTCTGCGAAAATCTCACGGGCTAATTCAATGGGGCGGGCGCCTTCCCGTAAAAGAACTTCCTCCGGTTTAATGGTTATTTCAAAATCACTGAAGACGCTCTGCCAGGCCTTAACGTGAAAAGGCATGCTGTTAACCAAAACCCCGTCATAATCAAAAAGAACTGCTTTTACCAATTAATTTCTCCAGGCCAAAGAGGTGAAGTCTACGGGTTGTTTTTTGGAAAGTTGGAACTAAACGTGCGGTAACAAAGAGGGTCTATTTTTACTCCGAAAAGTTATTAGCGAGAGACAGTTGGTTTTAATGAGTTTGAATATAGGATATTTAAAAGGCCGGATCAAGTTTTATTTTCAGCTTTTTCAATATCGGAGTACGAAAATAAATTGCCATACAAATGACGTGAGGGACTCACAAAAATGAAAGCGGAAATACTATATTGAGGATTTGAAACCAACTCAAGACATATCGGCAAAAAGCAGCTCTCATGCCCACGTCACCTGTTTCATAGTTTATAAAGGGCTTTCGCTCTCCCCATTAATCGTCTCCATAATCGCCTTAAAACTTTCTAAACCCGCTTCAATATTTTCGATAATTTCGCTTGCAAGGATATCGGGGTCTGGTAAATTGTCGAGGTCTGCCAGACTCTTATCTTTAAGCCAGAAGATATCGAGATTGGTTTTATCTCTCGCGATGATATCATCGTAGGTAAATTGCCTCCACCTGCCATCTGGTCCTGAGCCTGTCGAAGGGTCGTCCGCCCATGTTTCCTTGCGGTCGTTGCGGTTGGTTGGATTGTAGCAATTGATGAAGTCCCGCAAATCCTCCAACTTCATGGTTTTTTTCTTCAGGGTATGGTGGATATTGGTTCGGTAGTCATAAATCCAAACCTCTTTTGTCCAGGCGTCCCGGGAGGCGGGTTTGTTGTCGAAGAACAAGACATTTGCTTTCACGCCCTGGGCGTAGAAAATGCCTGTTGGCAAGCGCAGAATTGTATGTAAAGCAACAGTTTTCAAAAGCTCTTTACGAACGGTTTCACCGGCGCCGCCTTCAAACAAAACATTGTCCGGCAAAACAACGGCTGCCGTTCCCGTGGTTTTGAGCAGGGTTCTGATATGCTGCAAAAAGTTCAGCTGTTTGTTGGAAGTCGTAGCCCAGAAATCCTGCCTGTTGTAAACCAAATCCTGTTTCTCTTGCGCTCCTTCTTCGTTGGTAAAGCTCATGCTGCTTTTTTTGCCAAACGGCGGATTGGTGAGCACATAATCGAATCGCTGCCCTTCATCGGCAACCAAAGCATCGGTTGATGAAATAGAAGTTGCTCCATCAATTTCGCCGATGTTGTGCAGGAACATGTTCATTAAGCACAACCTGCGCGTGTTGGCGACGATTTCATTGCCGGAAAAAGTCCTGTTTTTCAGGAACTCTTTCTGTTCGCGATCGAGGCTATTGTTATCAACGATAAAGTCGTACGCAGCTAAAAAGAAACCGCCGGTGCCACACGCAGGATCTACGATAGTTTTCGTTGGTTCCGGGCGGACGCATTCGACCATTGCTTTTATTAATGACCGCGGCGTAAAATATTGCCCGGCGCCGCTTTTGGTGTCTTCCGCGTTTTTCTCCAACAGGCCTTCGTAAATTTTGCCTTTCAGGTCGGCGCCCATCATGCTCCATTTTTCTCTGTCCACCATGTCGATGATTTTGTAGAGCTTGGCCGGATCCTGAATTTTGTTTTGGGATTTAACAAAAATTTGCCCCAGTGTTCCTTTTGCATTTGAGAGTTCACGCAAGGTCCTGGCATAGTGGGCTTCGAGTTCTGCGCCTCTTTTGCTTTTTAGGGTTTCCCAATCATATCCTTCGGGAACAGCTATTTTGCGGTTATAAGGCGGCCTGGCAAACTCATCTACCATTTTGAGGAAGAGTAAATAGGTGAGTTGTTCCAGATAGTCCCCATAGCCAACGCCGTCGTCGCGCAAGACATGGGCGAAACTCCATATTTTTGATATGATGCTTGATTCGTTATTCATATTGCGGTTTTTTCCTCAGAATAGAATTTATCGTCAGCCCATTTTAAGGGGTTGTTTTGTATGTATTCGGAAATTGTATAAAAGGATTTTTCGTCGCGGATGATGTGGTCGTGAAATCGCGGTTGCCAGGCAAAATCGGGATGGATTTGGCGCGCGGTTTTGGTGACGGCGGATTTAAAACCACGGATAATGGATGCCAGGTTTTTGGATTGCGGCGCAAATGCATTTTTGTATGTGGTCGCTCTTGTAGAGACGCCATGCATGGCGTCTTTACGGGTATTGTATTCGTTTTC
>JADFPY010000447.1 GCA_022562085.1 candidate division KSB1 bacterium
GGCTTGGTGTAGGGCACCTATCCGGCATTGCGCGCTGCACGCCTGGAACCGGTTGAAGCGCTTCGAAACTGCGGAAAAGCAACGAACTTCTACCCCAGCCACCCCCCGGACGCAACCTTCACTGCCCTGCTTAAAGCTTTGGGGATGCCTTCACTTATCATGTACTCTTTAAGCGCCTCATAGCCCAATTTCACAGCCGCTTTTGCGCCTTCCTTGCTGAATTCTTTGAAAATGTTATCGACGTGCTCTAAAAACTTTTTCTTTGCTACAGGTGCAATCGCTGTGGATTTTTCAATGACTTGTTTGATATTGGTGATGGTCTGCTGCACTTCGATTTTATTAAATTCAACCTTATCTTGAAATTGGTACATGCTACCCTTCACATTTATTATTTGAGCCGCTTTGTTATCTGACTGTTTCGCAGTCTCGATACCGCCCAACAGCAGTTCAATAGAAACGTCAGCGCCACTTTCTGCACATTCCATGGTTGTTTTCTTTTTGGCGCGGAATTTCAACAACTTTTGATAGGTGAAAAAATGGGGTTCTGTGTTGTCTGCGCACTCATGACAAATACACCTAACCATTTGATTCACTTTAAGATTGCTGAACGAACGATTAATCCGATCCAGTTCACACTGTCTGACAATCGATAAGAGTGCCCTTTTATCGCCTTCCTTGAGCCAAATTTCAATAACCCTGCTTCGTTCTGCAAGGCTTCGTTTCAGTCTTTCTTCTCACGTCTCACCTTGATGCTAAAAAATTAGCAACTTTTTCTTGACATTGACGTAAGTAATGCTATATTTATAGCATAGTGCTAAAAAAACAGCACACTCAATTCTTTTAAAAACAAAAAACTCAATCTTTTCATCTTAAGATTAAATTCTAAAATAAGGAGCCTATCGTGCCAAATTCTCAAAAGAATCTGAGCCGTCGTGAGCGGCAGATCATGGATATCATTTACCAGTTTGGTCAGGCAACTGCCGCCGAGGTCCTGGAAAATTTGCCTGATCCGCCGGGCTATTCTGCGGTGCGGGCTATGCTGAAAATCCTGGAGGACAAGGGACATCTCAGACACAAGCAGCAGGGTCCGCGCTATGTTTTCCTGCCGAAAGTCAGCCGGGAAAAAGCCAAACGCTCGGCGGTGAAGCATCTTTTGCAGACTTTTTTTGACGGATCTGCGGCAAGCGCAGTCGCCACACTTCTCGACGTCTCGCGTTCCGATCTCTCAAATGCGGATCTGGATCGTTTGAACCGTTTAATCAGCCAAGCAAAAAAAGAGGGAAGATAATCATGGAAACTATATTGAATACACCCTGGCTTTTCACAAACGCCAAAACCGCGCTGTCTTTCTTATTCATCATTACGCTCAAAAGTGCGGTCATTATTTTAGTCGCCTATGTTTTGACCCGGAGCCTGCGCCGGGCAGCGGCGGCCACCCGCCACCTGATCTGGACCATGGCGTTGGTGAGCATTCTTTTATTACCCATATTCAGCCTGCTCCTGCCATCCTGGGACGTGCCCTTTCCGAACAATTTTCTCTCAGTCAGTCAAACAGAGGAACCGGGGATTTCAAAACCGACAGCTATCCTGAATGAAGTTTCTCTTGCTAAGGGTTCGGAAATTCCCCAGGCTGTAGAACCCGGGGTCGAATCAGATTCAAAGGCAGGACTCATAGGAGAGGCAAGCAGGGCACCGGGCCCGGGCGTTTCAGCTGAAAATAAAGGCAGCTGGCTGAATTCGTTTTCGCTCAAGCAATGGCCGATCTTCCTGCTTTCCCTCTGGGTTTTGGGAACTGTGCTGATTATGGGACGTCACTTTGCCGGTAGATTGTTCATCTGGTGGGTCGCGCGCAAAGCGCCGGAAATCACCGATGATGCCCTGCAAAAACTATTTGGCAAACTCAGCGCACGCCTCGGCATCAGGCGGCCAGTTAAAATCTTGAGGAGTCCGAAAACGACCATGCCGATGACCTGGGGAATTCTCCAGCCGAAAATTCTATTTCCCTCCGAATCAAGTAAATGGAGCAGCGCTCGCAAGCGGTTTGTTTTGCTGCATGAACTTGCTCATGTTAAACGCATGGATACCCTAACCCAGTTGCTGGCGCAGCTGGTTCATGCAATTTACTGGATGAATCCTTTGATTTGGGTTGCAAATCGTCACCTTCTGCAAGAACGGGAATATGCCTGTGACGACTGCGTCCTTTCCGAAGGCTCGAAAGCCAGCGAATATGCCAACCTGCTTCTGGAATTTGCCCGCTCGCTGCAGGTCGGTCGATTCTCGTCTCTTGCCACGGTTGCCATGGCCAGACGGTCGCAACTGGAAGGCCGCATGCTGGCCATTCTTGACCCCCGGCTCAGCCGCGGCGTTTTAACCCCCCTGGCAGTTTTGCTCAGCAGTGTGGCGATTTTCTCGCTGGTTTTGCCCCTCGCCGCAATGCGACCTGCTGCAGAAACCCAACTTTCTGAGATTCCGACTGAAGGCATGCCGGCACAAAAAACTGAAGAACATGCGAATTCCAAGGAACAGGTTAAACTGAATAGTTTGGAGAACCGTGTTCAAGTTGAAACCGAATCAGTGGAAATCAATGCCAATGTTAGTCTAAACACAAGTGTAATTAAAAACAGGAACAGGAATACAAGCCGAAATAGTAACGCGAATTCAAACACAAATTCAAACACAAATTCAAATTCTAACTCTAATTCAAACTCAAATTCAAACTTCGAATCACACTTTCAGTCTAACACAAACACATATTCAAGCTTTAAAAACAAGTCTAAATACAAAAGCCAAAAAAAACCAAACCGAAATCAAAGCCAGGATGATGCATTTGTCATTAAATCGCTCAGCGAGGCCTTGAAAGATGTGAGCCTTGAGGTGCGGATTCAGGCTGCTAAAACTCTTGGCGACATTGGAAATCCCATGGCGGTAAAAGTCCTGAGGACGGCACTCA
>JADFPY010000448.1 GCA_022562085.1 candidate division KSB1 bacterium
CTCATGACGAATAACGATATCTTTCGCCGTATCCGTTATATCTTCAATTTTAACGATTCAAAAATGATTGCTGTATTTGGCGCGGCTAATCATCAGGTAACAAGGGCGCAGATCAGTGATTGGTTAAAAAAAGATGACGATCCTGCGGTTCAGAAATGCAGCGACACTCAGTTAGCGATTTTTCTAAATGGTCTTATTAACGATAAACGAGGGAAAAAAGCAGGACCCCAACCTGAGCCGGAGAAACGTTTAACGAACAATATGATTTTTGTGAAATTAAAAATCGCCTTGAACCTGAAAGCAGAAGATGTATTGGATATTTTGGCGTTAGCCGACTTTCATATCAGTAAACACGAATTAAGTGCGCTTTTTCGCCGGCCCGGCCACAAACACTACCGTGAGTGTAAAGATCAAATTTTACGTAATTTTCTCACAGGCATGCAGCTTAAATATCGCGATGACATTGACCCAAAATGAGCTATTGGCTTTTAGCTTTTGGCCTTTGGCATTTAATTTTTGGGTACTTACTTTGAGACTATCACTTCACCTGTTGGGTGAGTTACAAAACCATTTTAACTAATTGAGTTTTATTAGCTAACAGCCAACAGCAAATAGCGAATCGCTCAATTTTGGATTGAATAAACTTTTGGAATACTCAAACGATACGTCTCTCTAACATTAAATTACCGCTTGATCATACTGAAGAAGATCTAGCCAAATTTATTCTGTCGACTTTAAAAATCCGGGCGGAACAACTGCTTGAAACCAGGATTTTTCGTCGCAGCGTTGATGCTCGTAACAAAAGAAACATCGTTCTGATCTACACCATGGATGTCAAAACCACCATAGATAGCGAATTACTCGAGCAGTTTGCCGGCGTTCAGACGATTAAAGAGACACCGGACATGGCATACAAATATGTCGCTCAGGCTGCTGAAGAGTTGGGTGAACGTCCTGTGGTCATTGGTTTTGGTCCTTGCGGTATCTTCGCGGGTCTGCTCCTGGCACAAATGGGCTATCGACCCATTATTCTCGATCGCGGTAAGGAAGTACGCCAGCGTACCAAAGACACCTTTGGCTTTTGGCGTAAAAAAGGGCTCAATACCGAATCGAATGTGCAATTTGGCGAGGGCGGCGCGGGCACGTTTTCTGATGGCAAATTAGCGACTCAGATTAACGATAAAAAACACTATGGCCGGAAGGTGTTAATTGAGTTCGTCGAAGCCGGTGCGCCAACAGAAATTTTATTTGTGAGTAAGCCACATATCGGCACACTTAAATTAGTGCCCATGGTTGAAAAAATGCGCGCCAAAATCATTGAACTCGGTGGTGAAATTCGTTTTAGCGCGCGAGTTGATGATTTTCATATCACAAACGAGCAGATCACGGGACTAACTTTGGCTGATGGCGAACAAATCAGATCAAAACATATCGCACTGGCAATAGGTCACAGCGCTCGTGACACCTTCCAAATGATTTATGACAAAGGGATTTATATTGAAGCGAAATCTTTTTCAATTGGCTTCAGGATTGAGCATAAACAATCGCTCATCGATCAGGCCCAATTTGGTAAGAATGCCGGTCACCCGATTTTGGGCTCTGCTGATTATAAGTTAGTACATCATTGTAAAAATGGTCGATCGGTTTATAGTTTCTGTATGTGTCCCGGCGGGACGGTCGTTGCCGCAACCTCGGAAGAAAATTGCGTTGTTACGAACGGCATGAGTCAATATTCGCGCAACGAGATGAATGCTAATAGTGCAATTGTTGTCGGTATTGATCCGTCTGATTACCCGGATCATCCATTAGCAGGTATCGAGTTGCAACGTCAGTTAGAAAGCGCAGCTTATAAGCTTGGCGGTGAAAACTATGATGCGCCGGCACAGCTGGTTGGTGATTTCCTGCAGGGTAAATCCTCGGAGCAATTAGGTGAAGTTGAACCATCCTACAGGCCCGGTATTAAACTGACCGATCTGTCTGACTTGTTACCGGATTACTGTATTGAGGCAATTCGTGAGGCGCTGCCGGTGTTTAACCGAAGGATTAACGGTTTTGCCATGGACGAAGCGACCCTTACCGGGGTTGAAACCAGGACATCCTCACCCATCTGCATTAAGCGGGGTGCGGATTTCCAGAGTCTGAATACCAAGGGGTTGTATCCGGCAGGTGAGGGTGCTGGTTATGCCGGTGGCATCATGTCGGCGGCGATCGATGGCATTAAAGTCGCCGAAGCGATGGCATTGAGCATTAATAACAAGGATTAGTTTGTTGTTTGGAGAACAACTAACGCCTTGCACTGAAAACGCGTGCATCTTGGCCTGGCCGTTAAAACTAACCTCTATTATTCATGAACCTCTGTTTTAGGCATTTTTGGCGATTTTGTGGCCGCTCCGGCTCCTCGCCCCGTAGGATAAGTACCTCTTGTTTAACAAGAATGTATCTCCTGATTATCCAACGGGACGAGGGATCCTGCGCGGGCTTCAGGCGCCTCTTTCAGACTTCATTATTATAAAAAGATTTAAGGAAAATCTGAAAGGGGTCGCCTTGCGCTTATTTTGGACATTGGGATTTGGGATTTGAATTTGGTATTTGAGTTTTGTAATTTGTAGTCTGTTTTTTTAAATTTGCGGCTTGCCCCGTTGGATCTGAATCCCACGGGTCTTGTCCGCGTTAGGGATTAATATGGCGAAAGAAAAATTGGTTCTGGCATACAGTGGCGGGTTGGATACTTCTGTTATTCTGAAGTGGCTGGCCGAAAAGGGCTTCGAGGTCATTTGCTTTGTCGGCAACGTCGGCCAGAAAGAAGATTTTAGTGAGATCGAACAAAAAGCCTTAAAGACCGGCGCCTCAAAAGTTTATGTTGAAGATTTGCGCCAAGAATTTGTCACCGACTTCATTTTTCCCAGTATCCGCGGCAACGCCATTTATGAGAGAA
>JADFPY010000449.1 GCA_022562085.1 candidate division KSB1 bacterium
ATCCTTCCCGGAATAGGTATCTCAGTTTGTTTTTCAATTGTATTCATGTCTTGTCAGGGCTGTTCATGCCCTTGGTTAAGTTGCGAGACCCCCAAGGAGAGTCGGGAAGGTCGTGAGAACTATCCCCTTTATTTCTGTCCCAGCCCTTTTACCCTCGAGGCTAAAAAATCTTACAAATTATGTGCCACAGGACTCGGATACAGTGACAAGAGGCTACAACTTGTTCAGAAACAATATCTTATTTAAAAAAAAGAGCTGAGGCCAGCAATAACGGGGTTTAATAGATCCGAGATATGTATAGGAAATCTATCAAATATCATGGGTAAACAAATGGGGAGGGGTAATTAGAGCGGTCTTTTGATCCCCAGTTTTCGCATACGAGATCGCAGGGTGCCGGGGTTCAGGTCAAGACGAACTGCAGCGCCACGATTGCCTTCAATAATCCAGTTGGTATTTTCAAGCACTTGCAAAATATGCTTACGTTCAATATCGGCAAGCTTATCAGAACCAGCGCCAGGTAAGCTCTCATTGTCACGGACTTCCCGTAATTTGTCAATCTGAAAGCCCGGTCCGCTAGCAACGATCACGGCCCGCTCGATAATGTTCGCAAGTTCTCTGACATTACCCGGCCATGAGTAGTTTTTAAGTTCTTTCATCACCGCCGGCGGAATCGTATCGATCTCTTTTTTAAATTTTGCGGTGTACTTCTGTAAAAAATAATTAGCGAGCAAGGGAATATCTTCTTGGCGCTCACGCAGAGGCGGGAGGGTGATCGGAAAAACATTGAGTCGATAGTAGAGATCCTCGCGAAACTCGCCGCTTTGAATCGCTGCTTGCAAATCCTTGTTCGAGGCTGAAAGAACCCTTACACTCACTTGTCGCGTTTCAGAGCTTCCGACTCGCTCAAATTCACCTGTCTGAAGCACTTTCAGGAGTTTGGCCTGCAGTTCAGGAACCAGGTCATCAATTTCATCAAGAAATATGGTGCCTTTGTCTGCTATTTCAAACCGGCCTCGCTTGTCAGACAAAGCTCCTGTAAACGCACCTTTCTCATGCCCGAAAAGCTCAGTTTCAATCAGGGTCGCCGGCAGGGCAGCACAGTTAACTTTTACAAACGGTCGCTTACTCAAAGGGCTTCTAGCGTGAATAGCGTGGGCAATGAGCTCCTTGCCGGTGCCGGTCTCACCCAGCAAAAGAACCGTGGCATCTGTGGCAGCAACGTCATCCACCTGCCGCAGAATCTTTTGAATAGCGTCACTCTTGCCGATAATATCTTCGAAATCATGTTGTTCCCTGAGTTCTTGACGTAGATAGATATTTTCGGCTTCCAGCTGTTGCTTCAAATGCTCGATTTCTGCCATAGCCTCACGCAGCCTTCTGGTACGCTGACTAACTCGTTGTTCCAAAAATTTGTTCGCTTCCGCCAACTTCAGTTCAATTTGTTTGCGATCGGTGATATCGTGTCCCATTGAAATCAACGTCCCGTTAGGTAACCGAAAATCCGCCCACAACTGAGTTCGAAGCGAGCCGTCTTTAGCCTTGACCTCATATTCTCTAAAAATGCCATCCGCTCTCTTAATCGACTCAAGAACCCTGTTGCGTGCTTTGGGGTCAGGATAGACTACTGAGAGCGGGTCATCTGAATTCATTATTTCCTCTGGTGTCCAACCCAGGGTTTTTTCCATCTCCCGGTTAATGAAGAGACACTGTCCCCTTTCATCAAAGCAATCGATAATTACGGGCGCATTCTCACAAATCGTTCTAAATTTTTCTTCACTTTCACCCAGTGCCTTTTCGATTCGCTTGCGCTCGGTAATTTCCTGAACGACTGTGCTCACACCTTGTACCGAACCATCAGCCGATTTCAGAGGGTAATAACTCACCAGCCAATCTCGCTCAACTCCCGGCTCGGATGGCGTCACACCGTGGACTTCAAAATCAAGCTCAGGCTGGCCGGTTTCGATCACGCGTCGATAAATGGGTTCGACCTGAGCAGCAATTTCCGGGATAATTTCCTTGAGAGTCCTGCCGATGTGATCAGCAGCGGTCTTTCCATTAATTTCCGCGAGCCGCCCATTGATTCTTACAAAGCGCAGGTTTGTATCCATCAAACATAGACCCACTGGCGCTGTACTGTAAAGGTGTTCTAGTTCAGAAAGATGCTCTTGAATAAGGCTACCGTCGTTCCCTGGCGCATTGCGATCAGCAATTCCAGGGAAATCAGGGTGCCCTTGCTGCGGATTCTGTCCACCTTTAAACGCCATTGCCTATCTCCATGATTTTAATTGCGCTTCATTAAACCATTAAAATTGGACGTGCTAATAGGAGGAGGTTTTTTGCATGTTGCAAAATCAATTATTTACTCCCGACACTTCTAAGACCGTCTCGTCTAAATAGGCTATTTTGCAAGTAGGTTTCGTGGTTCGTTGGGAACAGGCAAGAAAACTGTTTGAACCGCCGAAGTCGGAATCGAAACCATACGTTTTAGAAAAGCATCCCCAACTGGCAAATAATAAAAAACTCTTGTTTTAATGTCAAGATTTTTTTGTTTTAGAGGATTTTAAAGGGATGATGTCGGTGGTGAGAAAATTAAAATGCCGCAAGTCTGATAAGACCTGCGGCATTTAGTCACTCTTAATTCGTCGAATCCGTCATATCCGACCGGTTTGGATAAGTCGGTTTTTTAAGTTTCTTCGGCGGATTTTTCTTGAGCATTTCTAAAGTCAATTCAATTGCTTTTTCCAGTTGCGCGTCCCGCCCGGCGACCATTTCATGCGGTTTGTTTACTACCTCGTAATCCGGTTGCACGCCGTGGCCTTCGACTTCCCAGTTGCCATCCGTGTTCCAGAAGCCAAATGTTGGCGCTGACACAAATCCGCCGTCCACAGGTTGCGGGTTGCCGCTGTAGCCA
>JADFPY010000450.1 GCA_022562085.1 candidate division KSB1 bacterium
AGAACTACCCAGTCACAGGCGGCCGAATCAAGGGCCCAAAGTTAAATGGCAAAATCCTGGAGGGAGGAGGCGAATGGACCATCCTGCACCCGGACGGGGCGGGCAAATTGTATTTGCGAACACCGATTCGCACAAATGACGGCAGCCGGATTTATGCGCACCATCATGGCGTCGTGTACGCTAAATCGGCTGTAATTCAACGCCTGCGGGAAAACAAACCCGTTGATCCGTCGGAATATTATTTCCGGACAACACCATATTTTGAAACGACCTCGAAGAAGTACGCATGGTTGAACCGGATTGCCGCGGTCGGCAAAGGTCATTTCGTACCAAATGGCATTAAATTCAGTGTGTACAGCATCGACTGAAGGTACGAATGAGTTCACCTGTCAAACTGCGGCCAATTACTCCGGAAGATGAAGACTTTCTTTACCGGGTTTATGCCGGCACTCGTGAAGATATAGCCCAGTTAAATTGGGACCAGAAACAGCAAGAAAAATTCCTAAAATTGCAGTTTATGGCCCAGCACAAGCAATACAAAGCGCAATTCTGTGATGCCGATTTTCAAATCATTCTAGAAGATGAAAGGCCGGTTGGCAGATTCTACGTTAACCGAACCGAGGGCGAAATCCGGATCGTAGATATTGCTTTGCTGCCCGAGTTTCGCGGCAAGGGAATGGGTTCAACTCTGCTAAAACAGGTTCTCGCTGAAGGGACACAAAAAAGACTCCCGGTACGGATCCATGTCCAGCAATCCAACCCGGCTTTTCATCTTTACCAGCGGCTCGGTTTTCAAAAGATAGATGAAAACGGTATATATTATTTAATGGAGTGGACGAGCAATTAAAACGGCCTGAAGATGCTGAATAAGTTAACAAGCGCTGATTTTTCTCCTCACCTGAATCAAACATTTAAGATTCATTATCATTCCACTAAAGTTTTGGAGGCGAAACTTGTTCTGGAGGTTGAGCTTATCGAAGTCGCAGAGTATGCGGGGAAGTCGAAGAGACCCTCGAAGCGGCGGCCATTCTCAATCCTTTTCCGCGGCCCGAAGGACGCCCACCTTCCGCAAGGGGTCTACAAAATCGAGCAAGACAAAATGGGAACGGTTGAGTTATTCCTGGTTCCAATTATGCCGGATGAGAAGGGCAGCCTTTATGAATCTGTGTTTAACTGAACCTTTAGAAACGTGGGGCGCCCGGGAGGCAAAATATGAAATGAAGACAACCAAAGTCGGACCCATGAAGACTGAGGAAAACAAAGTCACGTTTTTGGAAGGCGCCATGGCATACACAGTTAATCTTAAAGACAATACCGGTTCAAAAATGGAAAATCCCATGCTAAAAAGCTTCGAGGGTCAGGACCTGACTGAGGTGGGCGAAAAAATGATGAAACAGATGGGCGGCAAAAAAATCGGTTCTGAAAAGTTTCTCGGTAAACAAACCGACATCTGGGAAATCAAGCAAATGGGTACCAAATCCTGGGTTTGGAAGGGCGTTCCCTTGAAAACCGAATTAAATATGATGGGCATGAAAATAAACGTTGTAGCTACGAAGATTTCTGAAAACTTTGATAAGCGCAAATTGCAGCGTCCCAAGAACATCGACTACAAGGACATGAGCGAAATGATGAAAAGTTTCAAAACAAATTAATTATCCACCTCTCCAAGTTTTGGGCACGGAGCAGGCTTTTCTCAAGACACATATTGACACTATTAATAAAAAAAACCAAACAACATCTATTGCCAACAAAAGACAACAAACCTTGGGGGGGTATTCCAGACAATACCATTTGCTTTTTATCTGCAAATTTTGTAACCATATATCAGCCAGCAGGCTAACCCACACAATTTCCCGTATTTTTCACATTACGAGGAGGGAAAAATGACAAGCCGCTCATTCAAATCGCGCTTTGTTTATATTTTCTTTTGCAACTTACTACCTTTATTTTTTCTTACCGCTCTTAATGCCCAAACATTCCGGCTGCAACCACTCACCCATCCCGACGGACTTTTTATCCTGACTGATCTAAATAATAAAGGTGATATGTCCGCTATTCTGTTTAAGAATAACGGGGATATCAACGCGTTGCTGAGAAAAGCAAACGGGGAGATAATCAGTCTTCCTGGTGTTGGCGGAACCAATATCCGGGCCATAGCAATTAACGACTTGGGCCAGGTGGCAGGGTTCTCAACTGATGCCGGCGGTTTGGGGCATCCAGGGGTTTGGGACGCGAACGGTTTTAATGAACTCCTCCTCCCGGCTGGCGCGACCGCTTTTGCGGTGAACGGCATCAATAATTTCGGCCAGGTGTCCGGCGCTTATCTGGATGGCTCCAGCGTCAGTCATGCCCTGCGCTGGGAATCAGACGGCACTTTTCAAATATTACCGGATTTGCCAGGCGGTTCAGGATTTGCAATTGCTCTCAATAACAATGGAGATGTGGTCGGCTGTTCCGCTGACGCCAACAGCGATAACCACGCCGTACGTTGGCAGCAGTTGTCCGGCCAATCGTTTGAGATCAAAGATCTCGGTACTTTGGGAGGACCCACTAGTCAGGCTAACGATATCAACGATGCCGGTCAGATTGTGGGAACCGCCGACCTCCCGGCTTTCGCCCATGCGTTTCTCTGGGAAAACGATCTGATGACGGACCTGGGAACCCTGGGGGGGGATTTCAGCCGGGCTTTTTCGATCAATGAATCGGGAGTAATTGTAGGGCCTTCGCAAGTCAGTGGCGGCGTGAATGCATCCAGTGTTGCTAGCAATATGGAGCGCATGTCATTCGTCCCTATCGAGGCCTTGGCCGAAGGAAGACGCCCGCACGAACTCTTCGATAAGTTCAGAATTGCATCCGCATCCAAAGATCCCACAGATA
>JADFPY010000451.1 GCA_022562085.1 candidate division KSB1 bacterium
AAACCGGCGGTTTGATCGAAGCGAGGTCGGTCATCATAACGGCGGGGACCTTTCTGAACGGCGTCATTCATATTGGCGAAGTTCAATATCCGGCTGGCCGTGCCGGTGAGTTTTCCTCGCAAGGAATGACCGAATGTCTGGTTGAGTTAGGCTTTGAATCCGGTCGCCTGAAAACCGGCACTCCGCCACGGTTGGATGGTACTTCAATCGATTTTTCAAAAACAGAAATTCAGCCCGGCGATGAACCCCCCGTGCCTTTTTCGCATCAGACCGATTCGCTGGACCTTGAACAAATGCCCTGCCACTTAACGTACACCAATTCTCAAACCCACGACATTTTACGCAAGGGTTTCGACCGTTCGCCAATGTTTACCGGCAGAATTAAAAGTGTCGGACCGCGCTACTGTCCTTCGGTGGAAGATAAAATCAACCGCTTTGCCGATAAAGAGAAGCACCAAATCTTTCTGGAGCCAGAGGGCAGAAACACCACTGAATATTACGTAAACGGATTCTCAACCAGCTTGCCCGAGGAAATTCAGTTAGCGGGCATTCGTTCAATCGCCGGCCTTGAAAATGCCAAAGTCACCCGACTGGGTTACGCTGTGGAGTATGACTACTTTGAGCCGACCCAAATCAATGCGAGCATGGAAACCAAGCGGGTCGAGAATCTGTTTTTTGCTGGTCAGATAAACGGTACGACCGGATACGAAGAAGCCGCCTGCCAGGGCTTTATGGCAGGAGTAAACGCGGTTTTAAAAATTAGAGACGAAAAACCTTTTGTGCTCGAGCGCTCCGAGGCTTACATCGGTGTTCTCATCGACGACCTGGTTACCAAGGGCACGATCGAACCCTATCGCATGTTTACTTCCCGTGCCGAGCACCGGCTGATTTTGCGCCAGGATAATGCGGACTTGCGGCTCATGGATCATGGACGCCGCCTGGGCCTGATTTCAAAAGATGTTTATGAAAAGATGAATTTAAAGCGCACGAGAATTGCCAGCGCTTTAGAGGGTTTGAAAAAATCCAAAGTAACTCCGGAAAGCCTGAACGAAATTCTGGCTCGAGTCGGCACCACGCCTATTTCCCAAAACGAGTATCTTTATAATTTGTTAAAGCGGCCCGAGCTGCACCTTTCTGATTTGGTGGGCTTGATTAAACTTGAAATTCTGGATAACTGCGATGACCCGTCCTGGGAGCAGGTGCAAGAACAAGTCGACCTTGAGATAAAGTACGAGGGCTTCATCCGGAGGCAAAACGAGCAGGCCGAGCGGGTGCGCAAATTAGACTCAAAGATTATTCCGAAAAGTTTTGATTTTCTGTCCATCGCAGCACTCTCCACAGAAGCTCGTGAAAAGCTCAACCGGATTCGACCTCAAACAATTGGCCAGGCGTCGAGAATATCCGGCGTTTCGCCGGCGGACATTTCGATTCTTTTGGTTCACCTGGGCCGCCCACGAGTCGCAAATGTTTCACGTGAAACATAGTTAGCGTCGCCTCGCAGGTCGAAAAAACTCTTACAGAATCAAGGCTTCTTCAAAGAAAGTTTTGGTCTGCCTTTCGAGATTTTGTGAAGGATAAAGACTCACGTATAAAAACAACAAAAGCTTTACCTCAAAACTGGATGAATATTGCAATTGGCCGAAGCGGTATAAGGCTTTGCACGGTCGCCTCATTTTGGGATTCAGTTAAAGAAACTTATGACAGCCATGAATTACGTACCGAGGTTGTTCTTGACGACAACAACTCCAAAACCTATTATGAGCAATTGTTTGCACAAAAAGAGAAAATCGAAAACGAAATGGGCGAACCCTTAAACTGGCATAACCCGACAGATAAACGTGTCTGTAGAATTTACTTGCGATGCGGTGCCGATCTAGAAAATAGAGATAATTGGTCAAAGCAACATAGCTGGTTACTCGAAAAACTGGAACTTCTTTACAAGTTTTTGTGATTCGGGTTAAGAATTTAACTACGGATATGAATTCTTAGCGTTCTTATGGCGCTTTAACTTCTAATGAAGCCACCCATAAAAAGAAATTTGGTTGCTGAAGTTAAATCTTTCTAAATATAAACTGTTTAGAGAGAACAGGTTGCCACTTTCTCAACGCAGTGAATTAATTTGATGTTTATCACGGCGAGCTTCTTAGTTGGGAATTTAAATCGACGCCGCGTCGCAAATGTTTCACGTGAAACATAGATGATAGATGAACTTTCCAACTCTCAAAACAAATCAGCTCTTGCTGCGGGGCCTCAAACCCGAAGATGCTCCCAGGGTTCAGCTTCTTGCCGGCGACCGTGAAATAGCGGATACCACGCTGACTATTCCTCCTCCACTTGAAGCCGAAATGGCAGAACAATATGTTGAGGGCAAGATCTCGCTTTATGAAGGCGGCAAGGGGGTTTGTTTTGCGGTAACTCTGGCTGCGGAGGATGTTCTCGTTGGTGTGGTCACCTTAAAGAATATTGATCAGACCCACAAAAATGCCGAAGTGGGCTATTGGATTGGTAAAGATTACTGGCATAACGGCTACGCCACAGAGGCGGCCCTTGCCGTGGTCAATTATGGGCTTGAGGAACTAAACTTACAACGCATTTATGCTCATTGTCTAAGCCGCAATCCATTGTCCGGCAAGGTACTCGCAAAGATTGGCATGACGCATGAGGGGACGCTGCGTCAACACATCCTAAAATGGAATGAATTTGAGGATATTGATCTCTATGGGATTTTGAGATCGGAACACCGTTTGGGTGACCGGTAGCCTCAAGGATCAATAAAAAAATAAATTGGTTACAAAGCTGAATCTTTCTAAATTAAGCGAACGATTCAAAGAGAATGGCTTAACGCTTTCTCAAAAAGAGTTAAATCGGTTT
>JADFPY010000452.1 GCA_022562085.1 candidate division KSB1 bacterium
GGTTTTGCTGGTGAAGGCCAAGGAAGACAGCATCGTAGTAACCGACAGGCAAATTGACGGCACCCTCGATGAGCAAATTAATCGCATGATTCAGCAGCTTGGTTCCCAGGAGAGACTCGAGGAATACTTTGGCGGCATCTCATTGCGGCAAATTCGTCGTGACTTTCGTGGTGAGATAGAAGAGAGGTTGTTAGTAGATAATTTGAAGCAGCGAAAGGATTTTGAGGTAAAAATTTCCCGGAGAGAAATCGAAGGGTTTTACCGTGCTTTTAAAGACAGTCTTCCGGAGGTGAATGAATCGGTGAAGATTAGCCATATTCTGGTTCAGGTAGAAGCAAGTCCTGCCGCAGTAAAAGCTGCTGAAGAGAAAACCGAGGGAATTTTGCAAAGGTTAAAAAAGGGAGAGGCGTTTGCCAAGTTAGCCCAGGAATTTTCAGAAGATCCCGGGTCCGCAACCAGGGGTGGCGACCTGGGGATGATGAAGCGCGGAGATTTAGTCCCGGAGTTTGAAGAGGTGGCCTTCGGCTTAGAGCCCGGTGAGATTTCCGAAATCGTACGATCTCGCTTTGGTCTGCACATCATTCAACTCATCACGAAAGGCGGCGAGAAAATAAATCCGCGGCATATTTTGATTCGCCTGGATACTTCGGCAGAGGATGAAAAAAGAACCGTGGAAAACATCGAGGATTTAAGAGCCAAAATTCTGACCGGGGAACTTACCTTTGCTGATGCGGCTAAGGAGTACTCAAAAGATGAAACAACCGCTTCGAAAGGCGGCGATCTGGGTTGGTTTGATGTCGACCAATTCCAGGTTCCGGCATTTAAGGACGCCATTTTAGGCTTAAAACCGGGAGACCTCTCACAGCCCAAAAAGACCCAGTTTGGTTATCACTTGATTAAGCTTGAAGACAGAAAACCCACCAGGAAACTGAACATCTCAGAAGATTGGGAACAGTTGGAGCTCTGGGCGCTAAACTTGAAGCGCAAAAAAGAATTTGAAAAGTTTGTGGAAGAGTACAAGAAAGACGTTTATATTGAGAGAAAGCTTTAAACTGCTGTGAAGGAACAGCAATGATCATTCTCGAAATCTTCGGACACATTCTTTTTTGGATTGTCATGCTTGTGGGTATTGCTGTCATACCTTTTGGCATTCCGGGAACATTTGTAATTGTCGCCAACGCTCTTGTTTTTGCCTGGCTGACTGATTTTTCAGAAGTGACCTGGAAGTTTTTAGGACTTCTGCTGCTGATCGCCGTCGCGGTCGAGGTTCTGGAATTTTTCATTGGCGCCGCCACCGCCGGAAAATACGGCGCTTCAAAATTGGGCATGCTTGGCGCAATTGTCGGTGGATTCTTAGGCGCCATCTGGGGTACAGGGATTGCTCCCCTTTTAGGAACGCTTTTAGGCGCATTTGCCGGTGCATTCGCGGGCGCGACATTGTTTGAATACATTAACACAAAAGATTTCGAGAAATCTTTGCGAGTAGGATTTGGCGCGTTTCTTGGAACGGTCGGCGGCAAACTCACGAAAATAGCCGTGGCCGTGGCCATGGTGGTGATGGTTGGGTTTCAGGTTTTTTAGAAAGTGTTTAAGTGTTAGGGTGTTCGAGTGTTAACGTGTCCAATAAATAGGGGAAGATTAGTTTATGAGAACTATGTGAATTGAAACAGTTTCGATGCCCGGTAAGGAGCAAATATTGAGAACGTCTGGTTTTATTTTGGCTATTGTCCTGACCGCGCTGAACCTGCAAGCCCAGCAGGTAGGCGATCCGGATTTTGATCCGACACTTCAATCACCGGTATATGAAAAAGGCACCGGCCCAGCTCTATTTATCGACGAAGCACGCAACAATTTTCACACCTTGAATGGACGTTACAAATCATTTGCAAAACTGCTGCAAAAAGACGGCTACAATTTAAAAGTTTTTGCAGAGGAGTTTTCAGAGACCGGCTTGGAAAATGCCAAAATTCTGGTCATTGCAAATGCGCTTCACGAAAGTAATATTGAGGACTGGATCCTGCCTAACCCTTCTGCCTTCACAAGGGATGAAATTGCCGCGGTAGCCGATTGGGTCAAAGAAGGCGGGTCTTTATTTTTAATCGCGGATCATATGCCCTGTCCTGGAGCTGCAGCCGATTTGGCGGCTGCTTTCGGATTTGAGTTTAATAATGGCTTTGCCTTTGATACCACCCGGCAGGCAAACGACTTCTTCACTCGTGAAAACAAGACCCTTAAATCTAATAGCATTACAAATGGCAGAAACGAGGCCGAGAAAATAGACTCGGTCGTATCCTTTACCGGCCAGGCCTTCAAAATTCCGGAGGCAGCTGAACCCTTGCTGGTCCTTAATTCAAATTTCATTTCAAGCATGCCGGATACGGCCTGGGTCTTTCGGGAAGATACGCCGAGAATTCCTGTTGGTGGTTGGTCACAGGGTGCGTTTATGAAATTTGGCAAAGGCCGTTTAGCGGTATTTGGCGAAGCCGCCATGTTCACAGCCCAGGTTTCTGGAAAAAGCAAAAGGAAAATGGGCATGAATCATCCGGCGGCAAAACAGAACGCACAATTTTTTTTGAATGTCATTCACTGGTTGGATGGTTTGATTGAGTGATCGTTTAATGATCTTTTGTGTAGCCATATCGAGTCGGATAACAAGGATAACAAGGGGAAAGGAGGGCACTTTTTGGACTTAAGTGACGTTTTTACTAAAGCTTAATCAAGAATTCCATATCGACAAGAAGTTGTCATCTATAAGAGTTTATCCGAGTCGGTAATGAATATGTTATGTGTTTAGTTGTAGAGGCAAAGCTTGTGTCAGACGCGAGGTTGTGTTCCGAGGTAAAAGGTTATGCTAATACTTGGTCGGTTCTGAC
>JADFPY010000453.1 GCA_022562085.1 candidate division KSB1 bacterium
AGAACTTCTTCCCTTGACTCTTGCCAATAACTTTACATTTTATAGATAAGAGCTCCCGCAAAAAAAAGTCAGAGACAATGATGTTTCAGGACCACAAACCAGTTTTTTAAAACGATACAAAACTGGTAAAGCCTAATGGCAGCCAATAAGAACGACAACCTATGTTGACGTGCAGGATTACCGTCGAGCCGCGATTGAGTCTGTTGAAACATGAAGCGCTGGAAAAGCAATTAAAAATAAATAATGTCAATATAAACCACCTGACATTTATTTCTTTCACAGATGAGAGATTCTCGTCAATAATGGTATCTTAATAATTAGTAAGAGATTACTAAAGGAGGCCACAAAATGTCATTTAATCCAGATGTATCGAATGTCAGGCTTAAGGCGCCTGATAAAAACACCAACTATGCTAAGGCTGCGCTTGAGGGATTGCAAAAAGACGGTGTGGTAGCTAAAGTTCTCGGTAATGGAAAATCGATTCCACATGCGACGGGCTTTGGCCGACTAAAGCGTCACCTGCAGGGGGTTGCTATTCGAGATTCCATTGCGACCGTGACCACAAGTACAGTGGACGGATTGATTCTCACTTCCAAGAATGATAGTCCGGCGTCAGACTTCTCATACCAGGGAAAAAAGCTAGTTCCGGATTTTAATCATCCCGGCGGCATTCAAACTATCGGCTCTTATGCTGTTGTTCCAGTTTATAATGATCAAACGACAGAAGTGCAGTTCTATGAAGATACTCAAGAGTTGAAAAAGGCCGAACACCTCACTATTCGGTTGAACAAAAGGGTCTATTCTGTGGGAATTTCAGATGCAGCAGATGAGAAGGGAGATTTCTACCTTTTAGCTTTGGGAGTGGACAGCAAGGGGAAGGTGTTTGACTTCTATCGCAGTCAGCCAAATTTGGCGCTAAATCATCAGGATTGCCGTTTCAAATTCTTAAAGAACTCGAAGTTCAAAAAAGAGGGCTACCCTAACAGTATTTCACTGCTTGCCGATGAGGCGAATAACCTCTATTTTTTAGGCCTTCATACGACGGGACGACTTGCCAGTTTGGGACTGGGCAAGGATTGGGCTGATCTCTATCAAATCAATCTGCAAGAATCGGGGCAAAAGATGTTTAAAAAAATCGCTAACTTTCATGCGATTTGTCACAAGGGTCCCGCTTTTAGGTGGGGCGGAAGCGCTCGGGTTACCTCAGACTCAACAATTAGCATCTTTGTATGTGAACGAAACGTGCAGAAAAGCGGTTCTGAGATTCGGCTCAATGTCTTTCGTTCAGACAATGATCCTGAATTTGGTAATTTGACTTGAAGCATTCTCTTGCGATAGCATGTGGGGATGACTGCAGTCGGCTGATAAAGACGAAACTCAGTTAACTGCTACTCCTTCCGAATCACCAACAAGGTAAAATCATCATTCGGCGAATCACCGGAGAAAAAAGACTCGACATCTTTATTGAGCGCTTCCAAAAGGTTTGCCGGGCTTTTGCCGTGGGACGCTTGCAGAAAACTCATCAGGCGTTCTTCGCTGTAGAATTTGTATTTGTCTTCACTGTCTACGTTTTCTTCCGACTCCTCCAGACGCGCAGCTTCTACGACGCCGTCGGTGTAAAGAATTAGACTGTCGCCGGAATTCAGTTTGAGTTTCTTTTCTGTTAAGGTCTCCTCGAAAATTTTGCCACTTCGTTCCAGACCCAGCCCCAATCCTTTTAATTCTAATTCACGAATTTTTTCATTCTCTTTACCGGGTATGAAAATGGGCGGCGGGTGGCCGGCCCGAACCATTCGCACGGTGCTGGTTTTAACATCCAGGATACCGATAATCGCAGTGATAAATATCTGCCGGTCAACTTTAGGGTCGGCAAAGTACTGATTGAGCCGTAAAGCGATTTCGCGCGGGTCGTCGGTGAATTGCGGCGAGTAGCGCAGGAGGCTGATGCACTGCGCCATATAAAATGCGGCCGAGGTGCCTTTGCCGGAGACGTCACCAATTGTGAATAAGAAGCGGTCCTGGTCTAACTGCATGACGTCATAAAAATCCCCGCCGACTTCGTTTGCCGTTTTAATAGTTGCGGCAATTTCGAACCCGGGAATTTCGGGTAAAGTTTGCGGGAGCAGATCAAGCTGCACATTTCTGGCAATGGTGAGCTCAGATTGCAGGCGCTCTTTTTCACGTGCCTCGGCAATGGATTCTTTGAGCCGGACGCCCATCTGGTTAAACAGGTCTGCTAATTCGACAAATTCATCTTTACCCTCTACTTTCACTTTGTAATCTAAATTGCCGGATGAAATTTCACGAATCCCGTTTCTAAGCTGGGTAAACTTTTGCACGATCATGCGGTTGATTTCCGAGCCAAATTTTGTCATGCGCTGGATCACTAAAAGATCTGCCAGGAGAAAAATCAAGCCAAGCATAAAAACATAACTAACCAGCGACCAGGTGAAGAGGGAAGTACTCGGAACCAGCAAAATATCGAAAGCGAAAAAGCCCGCTTCCTGCATTTGAGCATCCATCAATGGGGCGATCACCAGACCAAATGTGAAGGGATTTCGCCGGGTCAGAATTTCGTTAATTTTGTCCATCCAATCGGTCGTGCTTTCTTCGGTCTGCTCAAACGGGGCGGCCACAATATTCCCGCTTCGCTGGCGGGTGACGCCGAACGGAACAATGCGGAAACTGCGCTCATCTTTCCAGATGCCGATTTTATAAATATAGGACTCCCAGGTGGGAGGATTGTACGGGTAGGCCAGCAATTGTGTGCCTGCCAGAATCGACGATTCGCTTGCAATGAAGCTCAAAAAATTCCTGTCCATTTTTACAACGTGAATTTTGTCTACATCAGGTTCAGAATCTTTGAC
>JADFPY010000454.1 GCA_022562085.1 candidate division KSB1 bacterium
TTTCTTAAGGCAACGAAACCGCCGATAATGGCGATGAGAACGCCGACGATGACGGTGACAGGAAAGCGGATGGAACTGTTAATTAAACTCACTTCTCTTCCTTACTTTAGCCACGGATTCACACTGATTTTAATAAACAAGAATGTGAATTTCAATATTATATTATTTAACTTTGAGCAAAAATTATGTCAAGTGTGTCACGGCTGAGTTGTAGGTTTTCGACTTCCTTCATTTTCTTTAGCATGATATTTACTTCTTCTTGTGTTACAATGCCACGAGTCCAAAGCAGGCGGAGAAGCACAGCTAAATCTAATACTTTGATACGCCGTTCTTTACAATATCGAACCGCTCTTTTGTCATTCGTTAATAATTGGCCTTTGCGAACTTTGGATAACGCAATGGCTTCGCACTCACCCACATTTAGGTTTTTGGGTAGTTCGTTGGCTAACTTTTGCTCTTGTTTGGAAAGTTTAAGAATTTGCAGCTCATCCCTGTCAAAGGATTCCAAGACTTTCTTAAGGTGTTTGTGGCCATGTGCGATTCCTGCTTGCAATTCATGTTTAACGGATGGAGGAGTATGAATCTTGGTTTTGGTAAATAATTGGAAGAGAGGATGAAACGCATCACCTGCAGCAAAGGAACTAAGTATATTGGTATCGCTTATTACGATCACCGATGACCTTCGCGCTCAAACTCATCGGCAATGGCGTCTATTTCCTCAGTTGTAAATTCAGTTTCTATCGTGATGGGAATATTTCGGGTTTTTAGGATATCGATAATTTCCCAGCGAGTGATATTGGCAAGTTCCGCTGCTCTTCCAAGACTGCATTGATCCGCAAGGTAAAGAGCAACAGCTTCATCGATAGAAGTTTGTTCCGGCAGACTTTTATCGATTTGGCGATTTAACTTTTTGACAAGTGAACACTTATCTACAAGCGAGAGGCTTTTAGCCAGTTCAACAATTTGGTTAAGATTCAAATTTGTGGTTTGCATAATTGCTAATGTCCTTCATCAAGAATTCTACCTGAAATATACAAAACCTATTCTCACAATGCAAGTGTGCCAAATGCCAAATTTACCTTACGTGATTGTAATTTTACAATTCATGTGTATCCATTTCAAAACCTCAAAAAAACAAAAGACAAATTACAAATAAATTTCAAAATACGTCCTCGATATTTGCAAGTGTCTTCGGTAGCGCTTTAACAAAAAGCCTTACCGTTTTGGCGAATTGAAAGGTCCTTTCTTCAAGATCGTAAACAGGTTTGGAATTTGGTTTGTTGGACATGGTAAATTTGTTTGAGATTTGTTTACTGGCATTTGTGATTTTCAACTTTTAGTTGAGCGGTTCTTTCCTCAAGATCGTAAACAGGTTTGGAATTTGAGATTTCAGTCATTGTGATTTGTTTGAAATTTGTTTTTTGTCTTTTGTAATTTTAATTAGAATGGTTAGAACTTTCACCCTGCAGCCTAACCGGACTTCCCGGAAAGATTCGTTCATTGCCGCGAACGACGACGGGCATTCCTTCTCTAAGCCGGTCTCCTTCGATGGCTATCATGTCTTCATTTGTTGAGGATGTCACTACCGGGATCATAACCGCTTTGCCATCTTCGATTGTGTAAACCATGGTCTGCAATCCCTGGCGCACGATGGCGTCCTTGGAAACCGCCAAACTCGTAAACTTCTTATTCAGTGAAAGAGTGGCTCTGACCAGCATGCCGCCGCCGAGAAATCCGTCTTTGTTATCCACGGTGACAAATACCGGAAACGTATGGGTTGATACGCTTGCACTCGGCGAAATGCCGGTTACCCGACCGGTTCGGGATTTGCCGGGATCGTTTGAGGCTGTTACCATGACCTCGCTGCCGACTTCGAGCCGGCCGAAATACCTTTCCGGTAAGTCAACCGTTACTTTGATAGCAGAGGGATCGATTAATTCAAAAACCGGCGTTCCGGGATTGACCCATTCGCCGACATCAATTAACTGGCGACCCGTGTGACCGCTGAACGGGGCTTTGATAATACAATTTGCCAGATCAATTGCCAGCCGCTTTCGTTCTGCTGTCAACTGATGATAACGCTCGAGCGCGGCGATGGCAGTGGCGCTGTCTGAATCGATGATGCTTTCGGAAATTAAGTCTTGCGAGTGCAGTCCCTTTGTTCGTTCGAATTCCCTTGCTGCTGCTTCTGATTGGGCTTTGGCCCGATTTGCTTCCGCTTTTTTCGCGTCAAAAATAGCCTGAAGGGTCGCTTGTTCAATAGTCACCAGGGGTGCGCCTCTTTTGACTTTGGTGCCTTCGCTTGCATTAATCCTCGCCACCTGCCCAGAGATAGCAGCCACCACCTGGCTGCTGCGAATCGCCTGGGTCCTGCTCACCAAAGTGAGCTGATCGCGAAATTCTATTTTCTTGATGGTGTCTGTGACGACCAAAGTAGCCGGTTGCCCCAGGATCCTTGAAGAGATGGATAAAAGAAAACTGAAGATTAAAATAAATTTCAAAAAATTAGTTAGCATTTGATTTACTCGCATGGATTTTTTTAGATTTAGTGAAATTATTTAGAAAAACGGATTATTAATCAGAAAGTTTAACTTTTTATAAAATTCAAATTTGTTGTCAATTAGTCAAGCAAAATGTTCTTACAAAAGGCCCTTGCACATTAAATTTTTTAGCCACGGATTCACACAGCGCGGCAAAGCCGCAACCAAATAATTAAGCCACGGATTTTCACTGATTGGCACGGATAAATGCATTTAGAAAAAAAATTAAAGAATCATTACAAGCGCAATTTGAAATTTGTAGAAATTT
>JADFPY010000455.1 GCA_022562085.1 candidate division KSB1 bacterium
GATTCGATTTTCTTTCTGAACTATTTTAAGCGTTTCAATTTGCGGCGGCTTTGCCTTGTTTAAATAAATGCCCACTTGAAGGGGCATGGTAAAAAATTCCTTCTGCACCTGGTTGATTTGAATTTCAAGCTCATTTGTTGCCGGGTCAAAATGCCAGTGCCCTTTGTATCTCGGCTGCCCGGCTTGGTGAATCCACTGTTGAAAAAACCAGGTTAAATCCTCGGAAGCTGCTTTCTCCATGACTTGCTGAAAGTCCTTCGTCAACGCGTTTTTGTCCCTGTATTTGCCATAGAAATTTCGAATGCCTTGCCAAAAAGCATCCTCTCCAATCACGCCGCGAAGCATGTGAAGCACCCAGGCGCCTTTAGGATAGGTATTAGCATTGAGCAAATTGTTCAAATCAGTAATTGTACTATCAACGATTGGCGACTCGGGATGTCGTTGATAAAATTTCAGGACGCGCTCGCGGCCCCGTTTCAAATCTTCAACCAGGCGTTCGCGGCCATAAGTAAACTCGTCAAACACCCAGGAAAAATAGGTTGCAAAACCCTCGCTTAACCAGATATGGTGCCAATCGGCTTCGGTCACGGAATCGCCAAACCACTGGTGGGCAATTTCATGAGCGATGAGACTTTCGTTGTCGCGTTTGCCGGTGATTCTCTTTTCATTATAAAAAATTGCGCCGGCGTTTTCCATGCCGCCGTATTTTGTCCTTGACTGAACATTGGCAAGTTTATCGTATGGGAAGGGACCGATCCGGTTAGCGAGTAATTCTACAACTCGAACTGCCTGGGCAAAATCATGGAAGCCGGCTTCGCGGTTTTGGGCGTATACCCAACTTTGAATCTCTTTGCCATTATGTACACCTGCGGTCTCAACTGCAAAATGTGCGACGCCGATAACCATGACTTTGGTGGGCATGGGAATCTGAGTTCGCCAATGAGTTCTCCTACGATTTTCCGGTAAATCAGCAATTCCTTGCAGCAGACCATTTGAAACAACCTGATAATGTTCCGGAGCTTCGACAATAAATTCACAGGTCGCTTTGTCATAAGGATGGTCGATAGTCGGCAGCCAGTGACGGGCGCGGTTCGGCCAGTTATCGCCGAAAAATGTGCGCTCGCCAAACATATTTTTTGAGATAATCAAACCATCTGCCGGAATGCCGTGATAAGACACCGCGTAGGTGCGTCGTTCGTTTGCCCGCGAAGGAGAGCGTAATTGAAAATGAATACGATAGTTTTTATGAGAAAAAGCGACCGCTTGCTCATTTTGAGTAATCCCTGTTACGGTCATGCCATTTGTCGAATCCGGGTGCAGCTGACCAATCAAATCCAGGGCAAACTCTGAAACGTCGTCAACTTTAAATTGGATCTCAATTTCAGCATGCCCGCGAATTTCATCGGTTTCATCGCTCAGGGTCAACTGGAATTTATAATGAAGTACGTCTATATTTGGGTTGCGTGGATAGGAATCTGCAAACACAAAGGAGCAGCTTAAGATTAGAACAAAGAGTAAAAGAATCCAGGGTTTCATAAAGTTATTTCCTTTGTAAAAATACAATGCAGACGAAATGTTTTAATAATTAAAGAAAATATGCCTGACTGTCAAGAATTAACAGTTACTGGACTTGGTTTTCTAATTTTTTTAATTAAATATGTGTAACTTCTCTTTTAATTAAGACAAAATTTTTTAAATTGGAATGAATCAATGACCTGAAAATTAAAACTTTCACCCATTGCATGAGGATTCCATGGATGAGAAAATTTTAGTGGTGGAGGGGGAAAGAAAATTTCGCGAGCTCTATCAAACCGGACTGAAAGACGCCGGGTATAGAGTTGATATCGCAGCAGATGGTCAGCATGCATTAAAGAAATTAAAACACGAACCCGTAGATTTAATTGTCACGGATTTAGTGCTTCCCGACGGTAAAGGATTCGATCTCCTGCAGAGGTTTTTGAAAGTCACAAATAAGACGAAAGTTGTGATTAATACCTCCTATGTTGAGTACAAATCTGACTTCCAATCCTGGGTTGCGGATGCGTATTTAACCAAGTCTTCTGATATCTCTGAACTTAAGAATACCATCGATGGTATTTTACACCGTAATTAATTCCTGATTTCTACCGGCAAACAAATTCTTGCCTGACCATGGTTCGATAGGATCTTCCGCATCAATCCACTGGCAGAGTTTAAACGTCACTTTGTAGCCTCTTAAAAAGCGCTTGCCTATTTTTCCCAATCGATGTTTTATTTCTTTTAGACATTCGCAAACCGACAGAGCAATTCGAAAAAAACAAGTGAAAACAAGATTAATTAACATGTATCTTGCAGACATCTCCTAAGAATAGAAACTTCCATCCACTTTTATCAAGATGCTCATTTTTTGCTCACCTGGGCAAAAATTAACCAATTCCAAAAGGCGTCTTATAACCTTTTTTCGTACTTCTCTGGCAAAATTACCCACAAATCTTACACTTTCTTTACAATCCGAAAACTGGCACATTAGTTGCATAAGAAAAGGAAAGTTGGGGAATTTTTATATAGTAGATGCGAAGCCGGCCGGTTCGAAAAAGGAGAAGTAGTCCTGACGGACCGCTGAAAGCTCAAGAGTTGAAAGAGTCACTTAACCTCCCCACGGATGGGGAGCGCGTCTGCTTTGTGCAGGGGAGGGTGGTCAGAAGAAGAACTAGATGAAAGAATTTCAGACAATAGAAATCAATCCGTCGCCTCATTTGTTAACGGATTCCGGGTTGCTTTATTTTCGGTTGCGAAATTATCCCATGGCCATCGAAAGGTTTACCAGGG
>JADFPY010000456.1 GCA_022562085.1 candidate division KSB1 bacterium
TGTCATGGATAATTTTCTCGCCTGGCGGGAGGAAGACTACCAGGAACTCATCGCCCGCGGCGAAGAATCTTCGAAAAAGAAAGTTGATAAAATTGTCGAGCTGCTCGACGAAAAAGGATTTTTAAAAGTCGGCCAGATCGAGTCGATTCTCGACCAGGTCAAGCGCCAGCAGAAACGGGTGGGCTTTAACGGTGATTATTCCGAATGGATGGCCAACCACCGGGTTGAGCGAATCGACGCAGCAATTGCAAGAGTGAAGAATAAATAAAAGGACTCAAAATGAAACGTCGCAATTTCTTAAAAACCGGTTTTGCCCTCGCACTCGCCTCTTCTTTTTTGATGACTGAAATTTTCCTCAATGTTTATGCATCGCCGGCGCAGGAAAATTCTGAGTATTCGAGTTACAAACCCGGCGACCCCATCTCGCCGGAGGCCTTTGTTTTAGATAAAGATTTGAATCCCCACAAGCTGCTGGACTTAATTAAAGATTCCGGCGCTCAAGTAACCATGTTGTACATTTACGGCGGCGGCGCCATGAATAAACCGGATAAGCTCGGCGGAATTTGGTGCCGCGATTCATTTGAAGATTCTTACGTTCTGCGTTTTATTCACGAGAAATATGCAGAAAGTTCAGACGTGAAAATACTCTCCGTGGCCAGCGCCCCGGTCTATTCAACCAAATCTTTCGACCTGGCCGACCGCGTCCTGCTTGACGAACCGGACGATTCCGAGGCTTTTAAAGAAGCCCGGCAAATTTTCATCGACAGTACCGAAGACGTGGTTTTTGACAAAATCATTCCCTCTGAAACGTACTATGACGTCCGGTTGCGGCTGCTTTTCAACCGGCGCGAGGATTTGCAGCCCGGTGAAGGTTACGGCACAATCCACGATTGGCAGGGAAAATTCCGCGCTCCCGGCGAAACCCAAAAATACGGCACTCCCACCATTTGGCTCCTGGATGCAGACGGCGTGGTTTTAGAAGAGGCTTTTCACGGCAACATCTACCAGGATCAGGAATTAAGTTACACCGTTCTGGAAGTCGATAAGGCGATTCAGAAGCATTTGGAGTAAAAAAAGTTAACTAAATTTTAAAGTCCGAAGGCGTCCCGCCGAGGATTTGTCTCCCACTTGAAAAACTACCTAAGGCTGTCTTGAGCTTGTCGATGGACGCCGTCGCCCTAACCTTATCAGGACAGCTTGTTGCACAAAGTATGATATATTAACCTGGCTAATTCATGAATTTCCATGTCAGTCAAAAAACTTCAATATTGTCATGCCCGAGTAGTCGGGCATCCATTGCTTGAACTAAGCTGTTGATTTGTAATGGATTCCCGCCTTCGCGGGAATGACGACTTTTATGGTTTGTGAATTTATTCAGGTTATTTTGCGTTTTTTTACTTTGTTTGAGAAAATTTTGTCCGTTTCCCCCTCTAGTTTATTTGAGGTATGCCAAAAATCAGAATAGTTTAACGGCATGAATTAATTGACTTTTTCTCGATAAATCCTTAATTAAATTTGAGTCCGGATAAATTTTTTCCGGCAGGCCTGAAAGTTTAGGGATAAACGAAGGGTACAAAATGAGCAAGCCTGCTGTTTTCATTAGCTATGCGAGGCAGGATTTGGGCCTTGCGAAAAAGTTTGAGCGCGCGCTAGCCGAACGCGGGTTCTCTGTCTGGCGCGACCAGGAGAGCATTTATGCCGGCGAGAACTGGCCCAAAGCAATTGGTGAGGCCATTTCCTCTCAAAATTACGTTTTGCTTTTTTGGTCCAGGCACGCCGGGAAGTCCCACTTTGTCGAGTTTGAATGGACCACGGCCATTGCTCTACGAAAATCGATTCTTCCCTGTCTGCTGGATGAAACTCCTTTGCCACCCTCTTTAACCACCTATCAAGGTATCCCCTTTACAGATTTTGAAAAAAGTCTTGGGAAACTTCTTAACTCGTTAGAAAAATCAATTCCCGAATCTGACATTCAACACAATCAGGAAGTGATATCTAATCTTGAAAAGATCACTCCGGGGAAGCCGGAAGAAGTCATCGAAGCAGCTAAACATATTTTTAAGCAGCATGGTTGGACGGTACTGGGTGATTTTTATCAAGCTGCCCGGGACATTAATATTACCGTGCAAAAATCCGCACCGGGTTCCTCAAGAAACTTTTTTGAAAAATGGCAGTTCGTGGCCTTTTTAGCCGCCGCTTTGACAGTCGTCAGTCTTCTGCTTGATTTACCTGCAAAAATCGGTTTGTTCGATGCGGGAGATGAAAAAGTGCAAATTGCTCAATCCGTGTCCGGGACAATTTTGGACAAGGGGAGCGGCAATCCACTGACGGGAGTTTACGTTCATACGCCGGAATTTGTAGATAAACACGGAGCGGTTTTTTCCGCTATTTCAGATTCGAATGGACGATTTTCAATTCCAAGTGTCCTTGCCTTTCATCAAGAATCTATAAGATTGGTTGCGCAAAAACAAGGATACAAAACCTACCGTACCGATGCAACCCTCGGGAATCCCAAACAAGAATTTCATATGGAGAAAATGCAATGATGAAGCGTTGGCTCTTTTTGTTTATCGTAATTCCAACTCTCCTCTTTGCCCAAGAAAAGAGATGGCTGCAGGGCAAAGTTGTAAGCATTGGTGAGAACAACGAAGAAACGGCCGAAGAAAACCTCAAAGTGACCATTGATGAAACCGGTGACAGCGACATTACCACGACAAACGGCAGATTTCGAATCTTTTTACCGGCTCACTTTAAGGCCGGCGAAAAAATTACGCTCTCCATAAAAAAAGAAGACTA
>JADFPY010000457.1 GCA_022562085.1 candidate division KSB1 bacterium
AGTAGTTGTTCAAACGGTTCAGATTGTGGTTCGCAAAAAAACGCTCTCACAATCTAACCTTATTCGTTTTGTTTATTGTGATTTGCTGTTTGAGTTTTATCCCCGACTAAACTTGTCCCCGAATTCTTTAATCGGGGAACATTCGGGGACAAGCTTGGGATTTGATATGGATTCGACTTAGCTCACCACAGGTTTGGGATTTCCGGCTTGCCCCGTTGGATCTGTATCCCACGGGGCTTGTCCGGCTTAGGTCATATCATTTATTTTTCTTGAAAATAAGAGGTTGTAAGTACTATTTTACAACGGCTCAATTTTATACCTATCAGTTGCACAATTCCTGGGGGAAAAGCAACTCCTTTTTATCTGTGTTTCACATCATGTCGGGAGGGTCCTATGAAAGGGCAAAGCTTTTACCACGCTCATTTTGATGGCAGCATTGGAGAGTACGGTCCAATCTTTTTTAAAAACCTCATCTTAACAATTCTTACCCTGGGAATCTACAGCGCCTGGGCTGCCACCGAAAATCGCAAATATTTTCTTTCCCATTTAGAAATTGCCAGTAAAAGATATTTTTATCATGGCACAGGGCTTGAGCTGCT
This sequence comes from candidate division KSB1 bacterium, assembly GCA_022562085.1. Classification (NCBI taxonomy): domain Bacteria; kingdom Pseudomonadati; species Candidatus Zhuqueibacterota bacterium. The sequence goes on from JADFPY010000457.1 coordinate 600, forward strand.
TATTGGACGCTTAAAAGCAATGGGAATTCTTCTAATTGTAGCTTTAGCTTACGTTTTACTCTTTATAACTTTCCCGAAACTTTTGGATGACACCTATTTTATTGCGGGACTATCTTTATTTGTCTTTCTTTTCACCCTGCTCCCTGTTGCGATTGTCTGGATGCTCAAATACCGTTTGTCACGAACAAGTTGGAATAACATCCGCATGAACTTTAGCGGCGACTGGCGGGAATTTTTGCCAATCTATGTAAATGGTGCTTTGCTGACTCTCCTCACCCTTGGCTTTTATGCCCCATTTTTTACAGTTCGAGTTTACGATTATTTGATTGGCAAATCCCGGGTAGGAAACAAGCACTACCGTTTTGATGGCGATGGCAGGGAGCTTTTTCCCCTCTTTTTAAGAGGAGTCGTTCTAACTTTACTGACACTTGGGATTTACTATTTCTGGTTCCTGGCTGATTATTACAGCTATCTTATCAATCACACCACAATCGATGGCTGCAGATATCATTTCAAAGCAACAGGGTTAAGCTTCTTAACGCTAATTGTACCCAACGGTTTGATCCTCCTGCTTACCTTCGGACTTGGCACGCCAATCGTCTTTGTGCAAAGCATGAAGTTTTTTGCAAAACACCTTTACCTCGATGCGAACTTTGATCCCCAAAGTATGAAGCAGGGCCACGTTGACACAGTTAATGCGACCGGGGAAGGATTACATTCTCTGTTAGAGGCAAACTTGTAGATGTACCCGGCCAAAGATATATTTTTACTCGCATTTTAATGCTTCACACGGGTTCGCCCAAATTGTCAACAGGTCAGCAAGAAGGCTACGACTTCAGTTCGGAAGACCCTGAGCAGCATGGCGCGAGCCACTGTTAACCACCAAAACACATCCCCAGTCAAACTAAAGCATTTCCCTCCCGGAAATTTCAGCAACCCGGCCCTTTTCATTTAAAAACAACCTGCTTTTTTTCAAAGTCATGAGAAAGTTTTTGCTTGATTTTTTTTAAATTGATGAGTAACTCTGTTTTAGAAAAGTTTATGTCCCCCCAAACATTAATGACATTCATCATCCAAAATCAAATAGCAGATAGGTGCCCAAATGATTAACAAAATCAACCGCAGAGATTTTATTAAAAAAAGTACAATCGCCGGTATCGGGGTGGCAATGGCTCCGGCGATTTCCTTTGGAAAATCACTGAATTCAAAAGCGAGAATTGGTTTAATTGGCGTCGGGCTGCGGGGGACTGTGCATCTGCAGAATCTGCTCCGTCGGCACGACATAGAAGTTCCGGCGATTTGTGACATTGACATGGAGCGCATCGATATCGCCCAGTCCATGCTCAAAGAGGCTGGTAAGAAGAAAGCAAAAGTTTATAGTGAGAATGAAACGGTTTATAAAAAGCTGTTGCAACGCGATGACCTGGACGCTGTGATGATTTCCACGCCCTGGGTATGGCACTTTCCAATGGCCCTCGACGCCATGAACGCCGGAAAGTTTGTTGGCCTGGAAGTTGCCGGGGCGTTTTCAGTGCAGGAGTGCTGGGATCTGGTCAACACCTCAGAGGCCACCGGCGTGCCTTGTATGATTCTGGAAAACGTCTGCTACCGGCGTGATGTCATGGCGGTGCTTAATATGATTCGGCACGGTTTGTTTGGTGAGATCATTCACTGTCACTGCGGTTATCAGCATGATCTTCGGGCGATCAAATTTCAGCCCGGGGCGGAGTTTGGTGACAAAGGTCAGGCTGAATCCGTTTGGCGCACGCAGCATTCCATCAACCGCAACGGCGAGCTTTATCCAACGCATGGGGTCGGGCCGATCGCGACCTATCTCAACATCAACCGGGGAAACCGCTTTGTTTCGCTCACTTCATCGGCGACAAAATCGCGCGGGCTGCACAATTACATTATCGAGCAGGGCGGTGAAGATCACCCGAATGCGAAAATCAAATTCAAGCTTGGAGATATCGTCACCACGGTTATCACTTGCGCCAACGGCGAAACCATTGTGGTCACACACGACACCAACCTGCCCCGTCCGTATTCACTCGGCTACCGGGTGCAGGGCACCAAAGGCATCTGGATGAAAGATGGAGATCAAATTTACATCGAGGGGCGAAGTCCTGAGCCGCATAAGTGGGAGCCGTCTCAGCCCTACCTCGAGGAGTTCG
>JADFPY010000458.1 GCA_022562085.1 candidate division KSB1 bacterium
CTCTGAATCAACTATGTTTACTTTTTCCATAATCATTGTCGAGAGGGCTTGACACCGCTGTGGATGTCAGCAAAGAACCATGCCTTTCCAGAATACAGGTGGTGAAACACCAGGTGTAATCAGTTGTTCCTTTAACTGTTACACAATAACTGAGACGACTTCGTGTCGCCATCTAACGTTAACATAATATTATTTGGCCTAATGTTAGTATAAAAACCAGCCTAATAGGCTTGATAAACTCGGGGTTGATTTGGTCACTACAATAAGAAAACAAAAGTGTTTATAAGCATTCTTTAGAACAAGGAAACATGTTCAGGCACTGACAACCTGATTAAAGTATACAAATCTTAATTTTTAATGTCAAAAGAACTTCTGCCGAATCTGTGAATTATTTTTTAGATGTTTAATGGATATGAAGGAAATTAAATGGGTCGAAGACGTGGGGAAGTCAGGATATGAGTTTCGGGTGGCAAACAATTTAAAACACCCCGGAATCCCTTCCATCAGACCCCGGGGTTGGAGTGAAGAAACTCAATTCACCCTTCTGGCCCGCACACCAAAATCCACATTATCTTTGACCCAGGCAAAAAAGTGGGCTTGCTCTTCAATTGGTTTTTCCGGGAGGAGAATTTTGGGGTCTTTCCAGAAAACCATGACCTCGGCGTCCTGAGTCCAGACTTTCACCCGGCGGCGCGGCACCCGGGTTTGCCAATGGGCGCCGACTACCGCATCCGTATAAAGCAAGCGGATGGTGATATTGCGCGACAAGCGTTCGAGCGGTCTGACCACCAGGCTGCGGAAATCGGTTTTCCCTTCTTTCTTGATATCCGGCTGGCCGTCGCTGAGCATGACGATGGAGAGCGGTCGCAGGATAAGATTTTTGTTCCTGACCATCAGCGCGCAATGTTCAAAGAAGGCATTGTAATCGGTAAACGGATTAGAGGTCGACTTGGGAAACATTTTCTGCAGAGTTGTCCGGATTTCATCAACGGATTTATTTTGAAAAGTTTGAATCGGGTAAAAAGTCTTCGGCTCATCTGCTGTCGCTCCGCCGATCGAACTCACGAATAACACGTTGGGGATTTCCAGACCGCCGAGTCCGTTAAGATGACAGTAAAGATAGTTCGCCAGGAAATGGAGGGCATCTTCATAATAACCGCTGTTCATAAACGACCCGCTGATATCCACGCCGACAATCATGGTCAGGCGCGGGCTTGGGACGGCCTGGGAGTCGCCCAGACCACAGCCATCGAATAACAAGGCAAGCGCAAATAAGGTGAGGATAAGGATAGCTATTTTTAATTTAGACATTCGGAAAATCTCCAGTTCTTTATTTGATATGAGTAAGGGCTTCATGTCGAGTTGTCCTGTTCTCATTAACAATTCTGGGCTCGGGTTTCTCCCGGGTCCTGATTTGGATTGCATCAGCTATGCTCTTTATCGGCAGCTCGAACAGGTGCTGGCCGGAGACCAACAAGGTGCAAAAATTAATAGCGGCAGCGATCACCTGCAGCGGCGGCAGGATAAACGACGCCAGCAAATCGTCTCCTGCTTTTTGAATCCAGACCATATCTTCCTTGATCTTATTCATAAAGTTGGTGGAAAGCGGGCTTCTTGGCAGGGACGCGGATTCCCGGCGTTCGGCAAGCGCGAGTCCTTTGCCTTGAATGACCGCCATGATGGTCGGGGTGCCGTGAGCAGCAAACAGAATCCAGGAGAGACTGCGAATCCCGAACCAGACAAAAGCTGATATGGCCAACGTCCAGAAGACGCCGAGCTCGAAATTTTCCGAGTATTGCGCAAACCAGGGTACGAGAGCATCGACAAATTCGCGGTAGAGAAAGACCACTTCCACAAACAGCACCACAATTTCAATAACGCCAATCCCGATAATCGTTGAAATGCTTTTCTGTTTGAATGAATCCACAAAGGTCGAAAGCACGGCGTAGCTGCCGAGCACGATGAACACCAGAAAAACAAACAACGGAATCCGAACCATAGTAATGGAAAGATTGTCGCCGGTGATATTGGAGAAGGTGTCGACGACCAGGGGCGTGGTCACGTAAGTAAAAATGACCGCCTCGAGGAGGCACCAGAACAGAGTAAGGCAAACGGCAATCCAGGGGACGGTTGAGCCGACGACGCTGCGACCGGCATTGCCGAGCAAGCGCAGGGGCATGAGAAGGACTTCCTGGATCAGCGCCCAAATTCCGAGAACGGCGACTTTTAATGCGCTTAAAAGTGTGATAAACAAAGTGAGGACAGATTTGAAAATACCGCCCCAGAAAGCAGCGATGGATTTCCCCAGGTCCCACCAGGTGATGAACAGCTCGGTTACAAAGGCCTGGCGGTTGGGCCTGAACACCACCGTGAGCACGCAGGCGGCCGTGAGCCAGCAGCCCAGAATAATCGCCAGCGCCGGCAGCAGCAAGAAAATTCGCTTGCTCATCATCACCCAAAAGGGGTCGCTTGCTCCCCAGGCAAACAGCACAAACGCTTCCTGAAAAAAAGTAGGAAACAGGAGAATGGATAGGACCAGCTTAAGCAGTCCACTGTTGTCATTAATCATAGGTCTTCACTCCTTTTTAATTAAAAAAACTTCAATCAGCGCATCTGCTTTTGCAAATTGCTTGCCACAATCAAATTGAGCTTAACGAGGGGGAAAATTTGCTTTCTGGGGGTAGTTTTGAGTGTAACATTTACATGGTGTTTAGATAAGGATTTGA
>JADFPY010000459.1 GCA_022562085.1 candidate division KSB1 bacterium
GATTTTGCCCGGCTGGAAGAAGACGTCAAAAAAGTCGAAGCCGGAGGGGCCGACCTGTTGCATATCGATGTCATGGATGGTCATTTCGTCCCGAATATTACCATTGGACCGCTGATCGTACAAGCCTTGAGACCTCGCACCAAGCTGCCCCTTGATGTGCATTTGATGGTCGAAAACCCGGAGCGCTATATCGATGCATTTGCTGAAGCAGGCGCGGATTACCTCACTGTGCAGGTGGAAGCGTGCGTTCATCTACATGGTGTTCTGCAGGCAATCAGGACAGCCGGAATGAAGGCCGGAGTTGCGCTAAATCCACACTCACCGCTTGCAACGATCGAAGAAGTTTTAGCCGATTTAGACTTGATTTTAATCATGTCTGTAAATCCGGGTTTTGGCGGGCAGAAGTTTATTCCGGAAGCACTGGATAAGCTGCGGCGTACCCAAAAGCTGTTGCGGCAACGGGAGTTTACTCGCATCGAAGTGGAAGTGGATGGCGGCGTTAAATTAGAAAACGCCAAAGAAATTGTCGAGGCCGGCGCTGAAATTCTTGTTTCCGGATCCGGAATATTTGGCAGACCCGATCCCGCTGAAACTATCAGAGAATTCAAAAAACTGTGAAAGCCCGATTAGCGAAAGACTGAAGAGCGAGAAGCGAGAAGCGAGAAGCGCCAAGAATCTAAACCAACTATAAAATGACGATCTTCTGAGTTTTAGTTGCTAAAATTTTCCCCTTCGTGTCAAATGACAAAAATGGGTCGAATAATAGAAAATTTCAACTAAGAGGTAAAATAAATGGAAAATTTAAAAGCGGCAGAGGTTTCTTCTAAAAGCCTTGATGATGCTGTGGTAGCTTTAGGGACGGCCGGCGCTGCAGCAAAACCATCCAAGACCGTGAGATTGGTAAACCACCCACTGACAAAAGCGCTTATAGATTGCGGTACGAAACACATCTATACCGACACCGCCGATCGCAACGAACTTGACGACCTGTTGACAGTTGAGGAAACCGGGGATTCTTTGCAGGTAATTAAAGAAATCGATGGCAATACCACCAATCAAGTGTTGGTGGCCAGAGTATTAGATCGTTACTTAGGTGAAGGCGAGGACGCAGACATCGTGGATTGGGTAAAAGCCATGCAGGCCGCAGCGCCCGGCCTCTCTTTGTCGGAAGCGATTGCATTGATTTATACCATCATCAACGGCCAGCTGGGTCGAAGTCTGAAAACCTACTACGGCACCGGTAAAGACTGGGAAATCAGTCTGGAGCTTCATACAAATTTGGCGCCGGGGATTGAGGCTTCGAAACGCGTCGGCCGGTATTTAGCTCGCATGCTGCCCGGCTCGTTTGTGAAGGTTGCTTTTACGCCGCATCATCCGCACGCATTTCTCATCGCCCGTGACCTGGAACGGGAAGGCATCCCGGTAAATTTTACGACCACCTTTTCAGCGCGCCAGGTGGCAGCAGCCGCGATTTTGTCCAACGTGACCCGAACCAACATTTTTATGGGACGATTAAACCAGGGACTGGAATCCGAACTTTTGGGCGAGCAAGTGGATTTGGTTGCCCAAAGAACTCTCAACCAACTTCGGGACCAGCTGAACGTGAAAACCCAGCTGATCGTCGCCAGCATCCGCAGCTGGAAAACCATGGTCTACGCAGCCGGCTGCGATGTGTTCACGGTTCCTTACCCGGCCCTAAAGGAATTCTTAAACCAGACAGAGGTTGCTGCGCATGAAATACGCAGCCGGGTCAATGATGATTATTCAGATAACCTGGGGACGTCGCAGAATGTCCTGGATAAAGTAGGTAAAAGCAGATTAGAGCGTTTATACACTGTGGAACCGGAGTTCATCGAGTTCCTGAAAGAGGTTCGCAATGGCTCTGATTTTGATGAATTGGACGGCGAAGGTCTTTATCAAAAATTTGCCGATGCGGGTTATGATGATATGTTTTACTCGCCGACTGCAGACGACTGGCAGGAACTTAAAAAAAACAAGCTTCCGGATTTGGATTCTCAATTGACCGGGAATCTTCCTTTGGACACTCTTTACAGTCTGCTCGCTTTTGCCGATTTTACCAAGTTTCAAGACGAAATGGATGAACGAATTGCAAATCGAATCCGCAGGTTTTTCTAACGTCAACTTAACTACCCTCAAAAAAATGCCTGTATATAGGAAACTCAGTTGCCTATATGTAGGAACATTTGAATTTTGTTCCTATATGTAGGCACAAAAATCCGAAGAGTATGCTATTCAATCATAAGTTGGGCGGCGAAACGTAAATTTCTGATGCTAAAAATATTTTTGTACTCAAGCGTATCGATTCTTATAATACACTCCTTGATTTCGTGTCAGCCATTTACACGTGGGTTTACCTTTCAAGGGGAATATGTAGCTCCCCAATCAGGCTTTCTAGTTCGTATGATTGCTCGAGGCAATATCAAAAATGGGAGTGATGTGAGTGACAAAGCTTTTTCTTTGGTAAGGGTATGCCCTATTGATTCTAAGAATGGATTACCATTCGATTTATCACTATCCGCTGAGCCGGATGAATGGACTACAATGAAGAGTAAAGTCCTTGGTTTTTCAAAATCGGAATGGCATTGGAAAACTTCTGAGAATTTATTTAAGAAAGCTTTGAAGAGTGCTGGCTTTAACACAATAGTAGACGAGGAAGTCAAGGGTAGCGTCAGAGTCATTAATGGTTCTCTGGCAGG
>JADFPY010000460.1 GCA_022562085.1 candidate division KSB1 bacterium
GCAACCTCGACATGCACGGCCCATTTATCTACAAACTGGTGCCGGTCCTCGTTGACATCATGGGGGACGCCTTTCCGGAATTGAAAGAAAAGCACCAATTCGTTTCATTGGTGATTAAATCGGAAGAAGAAAGTTTCAACAGTACCCTGGATCGCGGTATCGAGATTTTTGAGAAAATTACTGCGGATGTTGAAAAGTCCGGGCAAAAAGAAATTCCGGGCCAAGAGGCGTTTCGTTTATATGACACGTACGGCTTTCCGCTCGATTTAACACAGTTAATGGCGCGACAAAAGAATTTTTCCGTTGATGAAAAAGGTTTTGAAAACGCTATGTCAGAGCAAAGAGATCGCGCACGAAAAGCTGGCAAATGGAGCCACTCGGCAGATTTCGATTACCAAAATTGGCAAGAGCTTTCTCAAGGAGAGGATTCGAAGTTTCTTGGATACACAGAACTGCAATGCGAATCTGAAATTCGAAAGTTTCATATCGAAGACAAGCAAATATTTTTAATCTTGAGTCAAACACCTTTTTACGGTGAGGCCGGTGGACAGGTCGGCGATGTCGGTGAAATTGTTGGCGACACCTTCAAAATTAAAATCCACGACACGGTTCGCGACGGCAGCATCTTTGTTCACATCGGTGAATTTACCGAGAGCAACAAAATAGATAATTCCAAAGTAACAGCGCGAGTAGACAAAACCCCGCGAAAATCCACTGCCCGCAATCACACTGCAACTCATTTACTTCACAAAGCTTTGCGCGAAACCCTCGGCACTCATGTCACTCAGGCTGGCTCGCTGGTTGCTCCGGACCATTTGCGCTTTGATGTCAGCCATTTTCAAAAGATTGCTCCGCAAGAATTGGAGAAAATTGAGGCTCGGGTAAATGAAAAAGTTCGAGACGATCTAGCGGTTAAGACGCTTCAAAAAACGTACGTTGAAGCCAGGGAAATGGGCGCTATGGCCATATTCGAAGAAAAGTACGGTGAGTATGTGCGGGTTGTCAAAATTGCTGACTTCAGCATGGAGCTTTGCGGTGGCACGCATTTGAATCACACCGGCGAAATCGGCTATTTTAGAATCTTGTCTGAGTCAAGTGCTGCTGCCGGAATTCGCAGGCTCGAGGCAGTAACCGGCGCCAAAGCCGATACTCTATTAAGAAAAGAAAAAAAACTGAGCCACAATCTTCAGGAAATCTTGAATTGCTCAAACGAAGAACTTGTCGACAAAGTTCAAAGTCTTTTAAGTGAAAAGCATCGACTGGAAAAAGAGATTCAACAACTAAGGGTGAAATCTGCACAGCAAGATATCGGGCAGCTTGTGAATAGCGCTCAAAGTCTTGATGGCTTTAAAATTGTGACATCTCAAATGGCGAGCAAAACGGTTGATGAACTTAAGCAAATCAGCGATACCCTGCGGGCGAAAATAGGCTCGGGGGTCGGTGTTTTGAGCTCGGTCATTAATGACAAAGCCTCATTTGTCTGCGTGGTGACCGACGATTTGATTTCAGGCAAAAATTTGAAAGCCGGCGATATTATCAAACAAGTCGCCGCAATTGCCGACGGCAGCGGCGGCGGCAGACCGCACATGGCGCTGGCGGGTGGAAAGAATATCAACAAAATAGAACAGGCGCTTGAAAAGGTTCCTGAGATTGTTTCTGCAATTATTAATAAATAACTGAAAAGATGTCATTCCGACCCCTTCGACTGCGCTCAGGGCAGGCTCTGGGAGGAATCTGATAGAGCACTTTTCTTGCCCAGATTTCTCAACCCCGATTTCCGCACTACTATATTTTAAAAAAGGAAGAAATCGAGGATTCGAAATGACAGCTCTATTATAGATGCGGAGTCAACGGATTTGACAACCCTCGAACGAATCCTCAAAATTAAAGAGACCAGAGGCGCCGGTTATTTTGTCCTTATCGACCCGGATAATTGGCAGCCCGATGAGTTAGTCAAACTGGCGGTGCAGGCAAGTGAAGACGGCGCCGATGCGATTTTAGTTGGTGGCAGTCTTGTTCTTTCATCCTCGTTTGATGAACTGGTCAAAAAGATTAAACAACAAATCGAAGTTCCTTTAATCATTTTCCCCGGCAGTCAAACTCAGATTTCGAAGTACGCCGATGCAATATTCTTTCTTTCCTTGATAAGCGGCCGGAATCCAACTTATCTGATTGGAGAGCAGGTGCGAGCCGCGCCTGCAATCAAAGCTCATGGTATTGAAGCGATTTCCGTTGGTTACATGCTCATCGAGTCTGGCAGCACTACTTCCGCTGAATTTATGAGCAATACCCAACCCATTCCCCGCGACAAACCCGATATCGCCAAAGCAACAGCATTAGCTGCGGAATTCATGGGAATGAGTTTGGTTTATCTGGAGGCCGGCAGCGGTGCTCAGAAGTCAGTGCCGAACGAGCTCATTTCCGGAGTGGAAAAATATGTTTCGGTTCCGATAATTGTTGGCGGCGGTATTCGCACGCCTGAGGAAGCCAGACAAAAAGTTGAAGCAGGCGCAGCTTTTGTGGTGACCGGGAATGTTTTGGAGAAAGAGGGGAACGCGAGTTTGATTAGGGAATTCGCGGCGGCGGTGCATTCGAATAGTATTTAAAAGCATAATTGACACTAAGGGTAGTCTGATGTTATACTGGATCGATAAGTTGAGGGAAAATTGGCGTTTCGTCTCGGCAGTTATCCTTTT
>JADFPY010000461.1 GCA_022562085.1 candidate division KSB1 bacterium
GACTATAAACACGTGGTTGGATTCTTTTCAGATGTAAAAACTCCTACGCAAGTGATCCTGCGTAAATCAGATGGTTCCCTGGTGCGCTTTTTGGAGAAAAATGAAATGGCTGCTTTGCAGGACCATGCACCCGTGCCTCCGGAATTCCTCTCATTCAAAACCACAGATGGGGTTGAGTTAAATGCTTACATGATGAAGCCGGCCAATTTTGATGCCGGAAAAAAATATCCTGTTCTGGTTTACGGCTATGGCGGTCCGGGCTCACAGAGGGTGGTGAATCGCTGGGGTGGAAAGCGCACGCTCTGGCACCAATTGCTGACAGAAAAAGGCTATATTGTTTTTTGCGTCGACAATCGCGGCACCGGCGGCCGGGGCAAGGCTTTCAAGAATTTAGCCTACGGCGACTTGAGCAAATGGGCGGTGCATGATCAGATCGAAGGTGCAAAATATCTCGCAACGCTGCCGTATGTCGACCGTTCACGAGTGGGATTCTGGGGCTGGAGTGGCGGCGGATATCTCACACTTATGATGATGATGCGCGGCGCGGATTATTTCAAGACCGGTGTTTCCGTTGCTCCGGTTTCCGATTTTCATTTTTACGACACCATTTGGACCGAGCGTTATATGGGACTGCCTCAGGAAAATGCCGAAGGTTATAAAGCGGCAAATGTATTAAACTATGTCGATGGCTTAAAAGGCAATCTGTTGATTGTTCATGGCACCGGCGATGACAACGTCCATGTGCAAAACACCATGCAGGTAGTTAAAGAGCTGCAAGACCGCGCCATCCAATTTGATATGATGATCTACCCGAACCGCAATCACCGGATTTCCGGAGGCAAAACGCAGCTGCATTTGTTTACAAAAATCACGAACTATTTGCTGGAAAAGCTTTAACAGACAGGTTAAATTAGCCACTGATTTTCACGGATTATCACAGATTTTTTTCAATTCAATCCGTGTTTAATCAGTGTCAATCCGTGGCTAAAGAATTTATTTATAAGATGATGCAATTTGGTAAAGTGTTTTACAGACTTACAATTTGCTATTCATTCAAAAACTTCTAAATTAGCCCATCAAAACCTTTGAAAGGTTTGAATAAAAGGATTATGTCGAGACATTGCTTTGAACCTTTCAAGGGTTTTTTATTAGAAATCTTCAATTCACTAACTTTGTTACTAATTTAAAATAGTTTCGACAACCAGAGAATTTAACAACATCCACATGTCAGGCGACAGAATCATCATCGATAAAATTCAAGAATTGACTGACGATCTCGAATCTGAAATTGTTAATCTTCGCCGTACTTTCCACCAAAATCCGGAGCTAAGCTGGAAAGAGTTTAAAACTGCCGAGCGCATTGTGGCAATTTTGAAGAAAGAAGGGTTGCAAGTTCAGAACGGCATCTGCGGTACCGGGGTGGTAGCTGAAATTCAGGGCAACAGCGAAGGTAAGACCGTCGCTATCCGGGCGGATATGGATGCCCTGCCTATGCAAGATGCGAAGGAAGTCTCTTATGCTTCGAAAGTGCCCGGCGTCATGCATGCCTGCGGCCACGACAGCCACATGGCAATGGCAATCGGTGTGGCGAAGATCTTGAATCGAGTTGGAGGAAATTTTCCCGGAAAAATTCGATTTATTTTTCAACCTTGTGAAGAGGCGTTTCCGAGCGGCGCCCATGAGCTGGTAAAGGAGGGAGCGATGCAAGGTGTGGACGGCATTTTTGCCCTTCATGTGGATCCGGAAATCGAAGCCGGTAAAATCGGTCTCAGGAAGGGGGCTTTAACTGCAAATGCTGGTGAATTCAAACTCTCCATAATCGGTAAAAGCGGCCACGCTGCGCGGCCGCATCAAGCGATTGATACGATATATTTAAGTAACCAGATCATGACCTCGCTTTACGATATTGTGGGAAATCGAAATCAATCTCATTTGCCCGCTGTTCTGACGCTCGGTAAAATCGCCGGCGGTATTAAATCAAATGTGATTCCCGAGCGCGTTGACATCGGCGGCACAATACGAACCGTTGATATGCAGACAAATGATGAGATCGTCAACCAGATCGAACGAAGGGTACGCACAATCACGCAGGCAGCCGGGGCAACCTACTCATTAGAATTTCCAGAACTTATCCCCTCGGTAAACAATGATGCGAGTTTGATAAACCTTGTTAGGGACGTCGGCAATTCTACACTGGGTCAAGATAGAATCGTCGATATTGCCAACATCAGCATGGGAGGGGAAGATTTTTCCTGGTATTTAGACCAGGCCCCGGGCGCTCTTATTCGATTAGGTGCGAGAAAACCGGGCGACCAGGTGCGGTACCTGCACACCCACTCATTTGATATTGATGAAAAAGCAATCCCCATTGGAATGTCCGTCATTTCGCTTTCTATCCTTAAATTTCTTTCCGAAGCCAGTCCAGCCTAATCGTCTTCAGCCATTAACTATCCTTGTTGCCTCAAAATAAAATCTAACCCAAAGTAGTAAACAGTCTGTTAATTTTTTATAAATTATTCACTCGGTACGATTTTAAAAATAGGTTTGATTTTAAGTTTGATTTGTTGATGTAAATCAAACGGGTTTAGGGTTCTAAGATATCGTTTCAGGTTCTCGGTGGTTTGAGTGTCAAGATGTTTGGATTCAATGAATCTTTGAAACGGCGGGGGAGGGTTGTCATGTATTTTTTGAAT
>JADFPY010000462.1 GCA_022562085.1 candidate division KSB1 bacterium
AATTTAAAGCAGGTCCGTGACATTTTTTGTAAGTTTCATAAGACTGTGAGGGGCCAAGATTTTGACGGATTAGCCAACCCAACTGGGTAAAGTAGACAGTCAACATAAAAAATCGCAGCCGCAAAAACAAAGCTATCAAATTCATCAGCACTCCTCACTGCCCTGGTAATATACGACTTTTGTAATCTTCTATTGTTAGTATACCGCTTTACCCAGGTCCCGGATTGACCGATTGCGCATAAGAAGGAGGGGAATTTGCATCTTAAAAACTTTGCTATCCGAACGCTGGTTGCTGTTTTATTCGGCCCTGCCATCCTCTTCTCGGCCTGGGTCGGGGGCAAAGTTTTCCTCGGAGTGATCATCGCTATTGTGAGTCTGGCCATGTATGAATTCTACGATCTCGCGGCTCACAAGGGGAGCAGACCACAAAAGATTCTTGGCATCATCACTGGTGTGCTGGTATGTTATACCTTGTTTAGGTCTCGCACTGATCTGTTGTGGGTTGTCCTCTTCGTCTCTTTCATTGTATTTGTGACTGTCGAGCTTTTTCGCAACGAACGAGGCTCGATTCTCAACGTTGCCAGCACGCTAATGGGGGTCTTCTATGTTGCCTTCTCACTCGGATTTCTGCTGCTCATCCGGGAGTTGCCAGTCCAATTCAATTTACCATACGATAGGGGAGGTGATTTGGTCATTCTTACCTTTCTGACGATCTGGATGTGTGATATAGCGGCTTCGATCCTAGGTTCACTCTTTGGCAAGCACAAATTGTTTGAACGTGTCAGCCCGCACAAGACTGTTGAGGGAGCTGTTGCCGGCTTTTTCTTTGCCACCATAACGGCTTACCTGTGTCAGGTGACATTTATGGATCATCTCCCTTTGCTTCACGCACTGGCCATCGGAGCGATCTGTGGAAGTGTTGGACAGGTCAGTGATCTGATCGAGTCTCTTTTCAAACGGGATGCTGTCGTCAAAGACTCGTCGAAGATTATCCCCGGCCATGGCGGCGTTTTAGACCGCTTCGACAGTCCAATCCTTGCGGCTCCAGCGGTTTATTTCTACCTACGGTTCGTCGCGCATTATAGTTAAAGAAAAACATCGTCCTTAGGAATGAGACCTCAACGAAACCCCGCACTGGGCTACTCATATTTGTTCATTATTAGGCGAGATTCGAAGACGCTTTCGCATCAAATCGCACCCGGAAAAAATAAAAATGGCTTTAAGCAGACAAAATGATATCATAAAATAACAATGACGAAGAAAATCTATCCAACCTTTGTCATTGCAATTTTCATTTTGAACAGCGTCTTCTCAAATCAAGGTTATCCTCAAAGCAGCCTGGTGTGCGATTGAACTCGCGTTGTTGGATCTCCTGGCCAAAGACAATAAACAATCGATTGAAAGATTGTTAGGTTTGAGAGAGCTGGATGGAACTTTTCAATATACAGCGGTTTTGGGAGATGCCGAGTGGGAAAAATTTGTTTCTCAAACCAAACAATATTTGGCTATGGGATTCCAGGAATTTAAGCTCAAGATTTCCGGAAACTTAGCTGTAGACGGCAAAAAACTAGCACTCATTCAAGACCTGGGGCAGGGAGAATTAAAACTCAGGGTGGATGCCAATAACATCTGGCAGGACAGTAGCATAGCCATTGATTATTTTAAGCAGCTTGGAATCCAGCTAGTCGGCATTGAGGAACCTTTAACCGCCATGCAGTTTGCTCAACTGAGCGAAGTAGCTGAAGGCACACAGACAAAAATAATTCTCGATGAGAGTTTTCTGAATAAATCCCATTTTGAACCTCTCCAAAAAAATGCAGGATCTTTCATCATTAACATTCGAATTTCCAAAATGGGGGGCCTGATACGAGCGTTGGAAATTGCCAGGGTGGCTGAAGAACTTGAAATACCGGTGATTGTTGGGGCCCAGGTTGGGGAAACCAGCTTGTTAACAAGAGCAGCCTTGACCGTAGCGCATGCGACTAAGCGTAATTTGTTGGCTCAGGAGGGGGCTTTTGGTACCTTGCTGCTAAAACATGATATCGTGAATTCTCCTCTGGGTTTTCAAAAGCAAGGACAGCTCGATCCTAAAGGATTACTAAGACCGGATCAATACGGTTTGCAATTGACGTATCAATGCGATCCTATCAATGGATTCCCTTGAATAATGTAACTTACAGGTCGTACCAACTAAAAGTGGCCTTACTGAGACTGCTATTAATGGCTTCAGTATCCTCCAAAAAACAAGAAATCTCCGGGATATAAGTATTCTTTTGGCCCAACTTGCCTGTCACTCTTTTTAAAAGAGGCTCTGGAAAGAGAAATTGCGTGGGCCAGGAAAGAAGTACATTTGTTTCTCAATTCCGGCGGAAGGTCAATCATCAGGAGTTATGCAGTTTCTTACTATTACCCCTTTAGGGGGTGTTATGCAGTTGGGTTATCACCTATAGTAACTTTTTTGTTGCAAGTCAATAAAAAGATTGTAATCTTTTGGGAGATATGAAGAAACTAATGAATTACTTGTTATGCGGGCTAATACTTGTGAAACTTCAAAAAAGACAAGGATGAAGATATGAAGTCAAAGGAAAACCAGGCCTTTTTGTGCTACGCTCATGAGGATCTTAACAAAGTGGAGGAGATTTACAAAGGCTTGATAGGCCGGGAGGTCAATGTATGGTTTGACAAAAGGG
>JADFPY010000463.1 GCA_022562085.1 candidate division KSB1 bacterium
TGCGTTGGCGATGCGGCTCACCTTCTTCGGAAGAATAAAAACTTGATTTCTTACCCATGCTCTCCTCCTCCTCTATATAATTATCTGGATAGCTTGGTTATGTTAATTTAGGATTAGGTGTCCACTAATTGGACAAGATAGAAAATTCAAAGGTTTTTTCAAAGCAGAAAAATAATGGATTGCACGGCAACCTCGAGAATGGGCATTTGCTAGAAAGCGAATGAGGGGCCACTAAGATATTTCTAGCCGAGCAAAAATGGCCTTCGGATTGTACCAATTCTATCTTGGGATTAAGGGTGAAGAGCCGGCAGAGGTCGGGCTCGGAACCTTAACATTCTTTTCAAAATTGGCACAAAGGCAACAAGAAAAGTGTCCTGTATGTGGTTTGCCGAAAAGCCGTTATGCTTTTTACCAAATCACGCGGGCGATTTGAACAAAAGGTGCTGCTGATTTGAGTAAAAGACATTTTTTTCTTTTACTACCAATAACGGAATTCTTATTGATTCTCGTTTATTATTTTCTAATTTAGCCTTGAACCCCCAAGGAAATGCAAATGAATTTGAAACAAGATTCTGTCCTCGAACAAGAAATCGTTTTAATCCACATCGAAGAGCAGCCCGCTTTTTACGCCCGGGTTGAGAAAATCACCGCTGATGTCAAACCGCAATGGTGGCGGGTTAAATTTCTGATGTTGACGATTCCCCTGAATGTTGCCACCTGGATTCTCGACGACGAACAAATACGCGGCGCTGATTTTACCATGGGCGGCACACCCATTCGAATCGAGAAAGTAGAGGTCCCCGAAGAAATTGAGCCACGAGATGAAAAAGAAGAATTTGTAAAATTCAAAGACACGGAAACCAAACAGGCACGCGTTCTGTCCCTGAATAAAAAGAAAAAGCCATAATCTATTTCTTACCTTTTTATTAACTTGACTTTTTTCTCAAAAATATTTATATAAGTGTCGAAATTTCAATAGTTCAAATAATTAATTCAATGGATTGAACATCTCCCGCTCTTCAACTTTTCATTACTTTCAAATCACTTAAATGCCTCAACTATTTCATCCGAGCACAAATACGTTTGCCAAAGTGAGCATTTTTGGTGCGGGTTTTCTAATAGCGGCTGTCCTTTGGATATTTTTGTCCATTGAACGCTCGCCTTATGTGACCCAGGCTCAGGCTATGAACACGGAGCTGGAGGCGCAGCAACTCAACGACGGCGCCGGCATCCGAATTCTTACCGAGACGGTCACATCGCCGACTTTGGCCCACCAAATATCGAATTTCTTCTCTGAATTTCCTTTAGTGAAATGGCATCAGTTTGAACCGGTTAATCGCGATAACACCAAAAAAGGCGCTCGGCTAGCTTTCGGCCGGTTTGTCGATACTCACTATGATTTTTCAAAAGCCGATGTCATTCTTTCGCTCGATGCAGATTTTCTGTATCAAATGCCCGGGAATTTACGCTACGCCCGACAGTTTACCGGCAGGCGAAAAGTCGAGCACGGTCATACGGACATGAACCGGCTTTATGCTGTCGAGAGCACGCCTTCATTAGCCGGAGCGATGGCCGACCATCGATTGGCGCTGAGCCCAAGTCAAATTTCAGTCTTCGCCCAGGCCGTCGCTAAAGAATTGGACGTGCCGCGCCAATTCGGTTAAACCTGCAGAGTTATGATCCGCAATCCTTAATCAGCGCTTCTCCTGATGTTGGCGCCTGGATTCGAGCGCTTGCCAGCGACCTGAAAAAGCACCGGGCTGAAAAAGAAAAAAACATCTACGGAATAATGGCCGAGTTTGACAGTGCGGACGAACTGCTTGCTGCGACCGAGAAAACCTTTGCAGATGGATACCGCAAAATGGACGCGTATTCTCCCTATCCGGTTCATGGGCTTGCCGAAGCCATGGGATTTAAGAATTCGAAGCTGCCGATGCTCGTGCTCATTGGAGCAATCGTCGGGGGGATTTTGGGATTTTCAATGCAGTACTACGCATCTGTAGAGAGTTATCCTTTAAATATTGGCGGCAGGCCGTTAAATAGCTGGCCGTCTTTTATTCCGATTACTTTTGAGTTATCGATTTTGGTAGCCGCATTTTCAGCGGTGCTGGGAATGTTCGCTTTGAATGGACTGCCGATGCCGTATCATCCGGTGTTTAATGTGCCGCGTTTTGCTTTGGCATCCCGGGATCAATTCTTTTTGTGTATAGAAAGCATAGACCCGAAGTTTGATCGCAAGGAGACGAAGAAGTTTTTGGAGAGCCTGAAGGCGCGGATTGTGGTTGAGGTGGATCCGTAGCTTCTTGAGGATAGAAGATAGAGGATAGAAGATCGAAGATCGAGGATTAAGTAGAAGATAGGAAGGGAGGATATCAAGGCGATTATAAGAAGCTTTCGGGAGATGGAAGTTTATAATCTTGCTTTAAAAGAGGCTGCAAGAATATTTAAAATTACAAAAGAATTTCCAAAGGAAGAGAGATACTCATTGACAGATCAGATTCGAAGATCCTCTCGAGCTGTAAATGCATTGGTTGCGGGAAGCCTGGGCGCGACGTAGGTATAAAGCCGCGTTTATCAATAAAGTTAATGAAGCGTTGGGCGAAGCAATGGAAACACAAGCTTGGTTAGACCACGCTCTTGCTTGTGCATACATCAATTCGAACCTTTTCAATGAAATAGATGATGC
>JADFPY010000464.1 GCA_022562085.1 candidate division KSB1 bacterium
TGGCTGATGGCTGTTGGCTGATGGCTGTTGGCTGTTGGCTGTTGGCTGTTGGCTGTTGGCTGATGGCTGTTGGCTGTTGGCTGTTGGCTGTTGGCTGTTGGCTGTTGGCTTTTTAGATTTACGTTGTGCGTTCGAGTGTTCAGGGGGACTTGCAATTAATCAACTTAAAGATTATAAATACGTAAACACTTTAGCACTTTAACACTCAATTTAGGTTACTCACCTTATTCGTTGCTTCTGTCGTAGGTATAATTCCCATTAATTGCCGATACTCATCTCTAATTTCGTCCATCCTCAAAATAAGCCTTTTTCGCTCCCGGCGCATTCGATTAAACAACTGACGGTTGGTAAATAAAAAAAAGGACAAACTAATTCGCTCTTGTTCCTGCCGGATTTGTTTAAAATATGCCAATGCAAAAAAACCGCTAATGGGTAAACTTATCAGGTAAACCGCGGCCCAAAGTTTTCCGAAGGTAAACCAAACAGCAAAAACTTGCACCGAATAAAATAAAATAAACGCGATTCCGCCGCCAATTAATAGTGCAGACAAGATTTTAGTGCGTTCGTCAACAAATTTCTTGGCAAGATTTTCGGCAAGAAAATACGGAATGACGTTGTTAACAGTTCCATATAAAGCAAGCGGTAAACCAACCAGAGATCTAACGAATGTTACAGCGCTATTTTTAGCCATTTGAGAAAATGTGGTTTTCTCCTTTATCATATTGTCCCTTAAACGAAGCCGTTTGAGTTTGCGTTTATAGGCGCTGATTTCCGCTTGAAAATTGCGCACTCTCTCGAGATCCCGCTCATAATAATATTCTACACAATCGGCAATTTTCTGAGTCACAAGGAAATCTGCAACAGTTTCTTCCGATACTTCTTGCAAGTCGGGAGAATCGATTTTTAATTCATCGCCGTAAAGAATTTCAATATCCCTCACAAAATCATCAAGCTCCTCGTGACGAATGTTGACGGTTAACGCTTCGAGACTTTGTTGAATTTCCTCAGTAAGTTTTTGGACAGCTTCTGCGTTATCTTCTTTGTTTATCTCAAAATACGATTCCAGCTTAACCGGTTCACCGACATTCATCAAAACTTTGCTGCGAAACCGGCTACGCGAAAAAAAATACAAGCCAATGGGAATCACTTTCAGACCCAGTTGGTAATCATTTCTTTTTTCAGTTTCAAGGGCAATCCGGGCCGCGCCCGTTTTTACTTTTTTGACTTTCCTGAGCATGTCGCTGGTGCCTTCGGGAAAGATGCCGATTGTTTCTCCACTCTCCAGGACTTCATAGCATGACTGAAAGGCGAAGACATTTTGATCCATCTTGCCCGGCGCATCCTCACGGCGGTAGATCGGAATGACCCCGCAGCTTCTCAAAAACCAACTTTTGAGTTTATTCGAAAACAAGCCGGTGTGCCCGATGTAGTTTACTTTCCGCTTCGTGACCAGCCCCATGACCAGGGCATCCATAATCGAATTGGGGTGATTCGCTACAAAAATCACCGGCCCGCGCGCAGGAACGTTTTCGCCATTTTGCAAGTCAATCTTCTGAAAAAAAATCGACATGGCAAATTTAACGACGAATCGGATGAACCGGTAGAGGATTGGGAAAGATTTAGGGTTGGATTTAGACATCAGATTTTCCAGTCGAGAGTATGTTCCTCATCCAGATTTATCTTCCAATAATGGACTGTTGAGGAAGTGAGTCTAATTACAAGCCCCTGACGTTTTGCAAAAGTATTGAATTCGGGGTGACGAAGAAATGATCTGACATTTTCAGCTACTTGATTCTCATTGACTTTTAAGTAAACAATTGAGGACTTAGTATGACAAAGTTTCTTATCGTAAAAATCGTTGTCACGAGTAAAAAATGTGGGGGCTCTGAGTGAGTGCAGTAATGGTATTATTTCATTTCTATCTTTCAAACCTTTTCTTCCTACCTCAAATCCTATTTGTTTGACTGATACATTCCAATCGATAAGCTGCGTTCTTTGCGAATTAATTACGTTTTCATCGATGATATTCATGCAGCTTGAGTATACTTTTCTGATTTTTGTTCGAGGCGTCACCAGCAATTTTTATGGCTTCCGAGATAGCGTCTTTATTAATACTCCCGCGCCACTCTTCGATGATTTTATCCCAATCCATGCCGTCGGCGACCATTTCCACTATATCTTTCACAAATATTCTCGTACCTTTAAAAGTTAACCTGCCGTGGCATATTGCCGGATCGGCAACAATATACTTACCAAACTCTTTGCGTTTCAATTTACTCATCTCCCTCAAATCTTGTCAATTTACAAGATATGTTATCTGGAAAAATATGGCTGTAAATCTATTTAACCAAATCTATGAAATTATTTGGAAAATATCAAAGGGAAAAGACTAATGGCAGCCGATCCAAGCCGAATCGAAACGCAACTGCAGTGGATGGTTTCAGATGCGGCATTGAAGCCGGTGAAATCGCAGCATGTGCAAGCTTATCCTGAGTAAATGCTTGCTTGAATTCATGGAGTTGATGGGTTATCTTGCTAACGATGAGAGCAAAAAAGATGTTGATGGTAGAAAACTAATTAGAGAAATCCAAAGGACTCTGGGCTTCTCTGATTGTTTTGCTTTTTATAGTATGTGTGTAAATCATGGTTGTTTTGAGGTCGCTGTGCCCCA
>JADFPY010000465.1 GCA_022562085.1 candidate division KSB1 bacterium
ATCACTGCGGACAAACCGATGTCTTTTGTCTCTTTTAACGGCCGGGTTGATGTAACTTTTCCAGAAGATATAAAAGCCAACGTGAAAATGAAATCCGAGCAAGGAGAAGTGTACAGTGACTTCGACATAAAATTGGAAGACAAACCGAGATTGATTAGAGAAGACACGCGTAAGCGCGGCGGCAAAATAAAGGTTAAGATCGAAAGCTCTATCTATGGCACCATTAACGGCGGCGGACCAGAGTTCTATTTCTCGACTTATAACGGCAGTATTTACATTAGAAAAAATAGTAACTAAAAAAGGGAGAGATCATGAAACCACTATTTATTTTACACTTAATAGTTTTTCTTACCTGCAGTGTTGCACCCGCACAGGAAAAAATCAATCGGACATTTAAAGTCGGAAGTGGAAAAGAGCTGGCTTTAAACCTTAAGGAGATTGGCGGCAGCATTCAAGTTGAGGGTTGGGAGCGAGATGAGGTCAAAATCGAAGGGGAAATATCAGGCATCGGCTGGGACGAAGATTGTGAGCTTAAATTCAAAGAAAGCTCTACCGGCATCCGGGTGGTTCCATATTGCGGCTACGATAACGATGGAATCAAAGTCAGATTTAACATCAAAGTCCCGAAAAAATTTGATTTGTTAATTAGTACTGCAACTGAAACCCGAATTAAGGGAATCGAAGGATATTTGGATTTGAAATGCGGCAATGCCAATGTTGAGATTTCTGACTTTAAAGGTAAAGTTGACTTAAGCACCGCAAACGGCAGGCTGGATATTCTAAACTCAAAGATCGAAGGCAGCATCAGCAATGTGAATGGTAATTTAACGATTAAAAATTCAAATGTTGAAGGAAAAGTTAGTACCACAAATAGCAGCATGGAAATCAACACCGCCAACTCGGGAATCAAAGTCAAATCGGTAAATGGCAGAATCAGTATCGATTCGGCGAAAGATTTTGTCCGTGCGAATTCGGTCAACGGCGGCATCGAAATTGCCGAACTGGATGGCTGGATCGATGCCAAAACGATTAATGGTCACGTAATCTTGAACATGGTTGGCAATCCTGAAGAAGGCAAACGCGACATTGAATTAAACACCATGAACGGCGACGTTGAGCTGTTTTTTCCGGAAAATTTCCCAATGGATGTGAGCATCGAAATTAAAAATGACTACGATGGTAGAAACAGAAATAAATATCGCGAGAAATACAAAATTGTCAGTGATTATGATTTGGAAATTGAAGAAAAAGAGCGGCGCGGGGGGAATTATGAAATATTTGGCCGTGGCAAAGTCGGTAGTGGAAAACACCGGGTGAGAATCAACGCGGTCAATGGCGATGTTTATTTAAAGAAAGCCAGTTAGAAATTAAATTATGTTAAAGAGCTATCTCAAAATCGCAATCCGCAACCTGTTAAAACAGAGAGGATATACTTTTATCAATGTCTTCGGCCTGGCCATTGGCATGGCATGTTGTATTTTGATCTTTCTGCTCATTCGCTACGAGTGGAGTTACGATACTTTCCATGAAAAAAAAGATTCGATTTACTCGCTGTTCATTCAAGAAAAGCGGACGGACGGCACTCTTAAGTTTCGCCGCCTGATTCCGCTTGGCATTCCGAAGGCCCTGGCAAAAGAATTCCCCGGCGTTAGAGGCGTCGTTCAGCTTGCTTCCGGAGATGTCACAATGGTTCACGACGGCCAGGCATTCCGCGAAGAAATCTTCGAAGCGGATTCAACGTTTTTTAACATCTTTTCCTTCCCGTTACTTGCCGGGGATGCAAATTCTGCATTGAGTCACCCAACAAATATGGTGATCAGCGAAACCATCGCCCAAAAGTATTTTGGCCAGATGAGCGATGGCTATCAGCATGTGACTGGCAAAACCCTGTCGATTCGTATGGGAAACCGCCTGCAGGACTTTACGGTCAGCGGTGTCATGTCGAATTGTCCCGACAATTCCAGCTTGCAAATCGATATTCTGATACCATTTGAGAACTACACCGACTTACCGTTAGGCTCCAATGACGTCGATGGGCGAACCTCGACATATCTTCTGCTCAATGAAAGACAACACTCATTTGCGCTTGAGCAGGCCCTTCGCCCTTTTACCGCTCTGCATTTCAAAAACTGCATTGAAACATACCAGGCGCGTGGGCTGTTAGCGGCCGGGGATGATGCTTTTCAACTTCGACTGCAGCCCCTTCGTGAGTTGCACCGGAACCCACAAATTCCGGTTAGTTATGAAGAACAGGCACACAATCCCATGTATTCATACATTCTGGCCGGGATTGGAATTTTGGTTCTTCTCATCGCATGCATTAATTTTACCACCCTTTCCGTGGCACGCTCCGCCAGTCGCGCCCGGGAAGTTGGAATGCGCAAGGCTGTAGGCGCACAGAAACAGCAATTAATGGCGCAGTTCTGGGGAGAAGCGCTCATGTTGAGCTTCTTTGCCTTGCTGCTTGGCTTAGCCATAACAGCTCAGTCCCTGCCTTTCTTCAACTATTTAACCGGAAAAAAACTCTCGCTGACCGGGATACAGCACGGTGAGGTCTGGCTGGTTCTTTTGGGGCTTATGTTGATCGTTGGCTTCATTACAGGAACGTACCCCGCAGTAATTCTATCTCGATTTCAGCCGGCCATTGTCTTGAAAGGCAATT
>JADFPY010000466.1 GCA_022562085.1 candidate division KSB1 bacterium
TTGATTGCCCTGGATGTTGTCAATAATAGTCCGAACGGCTCTGAGAAGGATCCGAATTTTTTCCTGTTAGGCGAAAACGATCCGGGAGGTGGTCATGCCCCGGCATTCGGTCCGGGGTCGCGGCAGTATTCCTGGCTTGAACGTCAGCTGCAGGAAAGCCAGAGCAAAAGCTCGTTTACATTTGTCATTTTGCATCACCTGCCCTATTCAGTCGGGCCGCACGGCTGGCCTGCCGGTGAAGGCGCCGGCCTTAATAACCAATCCGGCGTACCGGTTCGCTCACTCACGCCGCTGTTTATGCGTTACGGTGTCGATGCCGTCTTTGCCGGGCACGACGAAATGTGGGAGCGTTCTGAAATCACCGGGATTGAAATCAAACCTGATGGCCACCGACGCGACCACAGCATCCACTTCTACGACGTTGGCATTGGCGGAGACGACCTGCGCGGACCGGAAGCGGGCCTTGAGAATCCCGAACAAAAATTTCTGGTGCACAAGGACGCACCCGAAATCTGGCAGGACGGCGTACTAATTGACGGCGGCAAACA
The DNA here is from genome assembly GCA_022562085.1 of candidate division KSB1 bacterium. Classification (NCBI taxonomy): domain Bacteria; kingdom Pseudomonadati; species Candidatus Zhuqueibacterota bacterium. The sequence continues at coordinate 549 of JADFPY010000466.1, forward strand.
TTACGGTCACCTGGAAGTGGATGTGGAGCCGCTGCCGAATGGCGATTGGCAGGCGATCCTTAAACCAGTCTACGTTTTCCCAACATTTAATAAAGAAGAAAAAATTTATGATGGTTACGAAAGGCGGGTCTATGATGATATTATCATTTTGAGAAATGAATAAATGTAAAAAAAATCAAAACAAACTTTAAACACTGAAGGTCGCCGAATATCACTGAAAACACATTAGATCAAGACAAATATGGTATTCTTCGCCGTTCGGTGTTTCAGTGTCATTCAGTGTTAAATGTCTTTTCGAAATCTAAACAATTAATTCTAACCTGCTTGCTTTTTTATCTTTGCTCCCTTATATTCAGCACTGGAAAAACAATCGGTTGTCAATCCTAACCCGCATCTCTAAGTTTCAATTTCAAAATATATTCGGAGCTAAATTATGCCCCAACTCCTAAAATTTATAGGGTCCTCAGTCGGAAAGAAATTCCTCATGGCTTTAACCGGACTGGCGATGGTTATTTTTTTACTCGAACACTTATCGGGCAACCTTTTATTGTTCAGCAAAAACCCTGACCCGTATAATGAATATGCGGATTTTTTGCTCAGTTTCGGCTGGCTGATCATTGTGGCCGAATTGGGTTTAATTGCAATTTTGCTCTTTCATATGGTCTCAGCTATTTCAATATCAATCGGCAAGAAGAAAGCCCGGCCGGTTGCTTACGCCAAAACCGGGAACGCCGGCGAGCCGAGCAAAAAAACCTTTTCTTCGAAAACCATGATCTGGACCGGTTTGCTGATATTCGCTTTTATTGCCATCCATTTGAAGACATTCAAATTTGGACCGAATTATTCCTCCACTGTTGATGGCGTTGAAATGCGCGACCTGCACACCCTGGTCTGGGAGGTCTTTCAAAACCCGATTTACGTGGTCTGGTATGTCGGCGCGCTCATTTTTCTCGGCTTTCACCTGCGCCACGGTTTTTGGAGCGCCTTTCAATCTCTTGGCGTCCATCATCCGCGCTACACGCCGGTTATTTATTCGGTTGGAATTTTAGTCGCTATCATTATCTCTGTCGGTTTCCTTGGCATTCCGCTTTGGATCTATTTCACAGGAGCATAAAATGCAACTCGACTCGAAAGTCCCCGACGGCCCGTTAGCCGAAAAGTGGGATACGCACAAATTCAATCTTAAGCTGGTCAACCCGGCCAACAAACGAAAATACACCATCATCGTGGTTGGAACCGGATTAGCGGGCGGTTCCGCTGCTGCGACTCTCGCCGAATTGGGGTACAATGTCATAAACTTCTGCATTCAGGACTCACCGCGCCGGGCGCACAGTATTGCAGCTCAAGGTGGAATTAACGCGGCCAAAAACTATCCTAACGACGGCGACAGTATCTGGCGGCTTTTTTACGACACCATTAAAGGCGGTGACTACCGTTCCCGTGAAGCCAATGTTTACCGGCTGGCGCAAATCAGCAACAATATTATCGACCAGTGCGTGGCTCAAGGTGTGCCTTTTGCCCGGGAATACGGCGGTCTTTTAGACAACCGCTCTTTTGGCGGCGCGCAGGTCTCGCGGACTTTTTACGCACGCGGGCAAACTGGTCAGCAATTGCTATTGGGGGCCTACAGCGCTCTTATGCGACAGGTTGATGCAGGCAAAGTCAAACTCTTGCCGCGCCACGAAATGCTGGATTTAGTTGTAAAAAATGGTCACGCTCGCGGCATTGTCACACGCAACCTGGTCAACGGTGAAATCAAATCATTTGCCGGGGACGCCGTAGTTTTGGCGACCGGCGGATATGGAAATGTTTACTATCTTTCTACCAACGCACAAAATTCGAATGTAACCGCGGCCTGGCGCTGTCACAAACGCGGCGCGCTCATGGCCAACCCCTGCTATACCCAGATTCATCCGACCTGCATTCCGGTGTCCGGGGATTACCAGGCCAAGCTCACTTTGATGAGCGAGAGCTTACGTAACGACGGCCGGGTTTGGGTGCCGAAGGAAAAAGGCGACACTCGCTCTCCCAATCAAATCCCCGAAGATGAAAGAGATTATTATCTTGAAAAAAGATACCCCAGCTTCGGCAATCTCGTTCCCAGGGATGTC
>JADFPY010000467.1 GCA_022562085.1 candidate division KSB1 bacterium
CTTTTGGAGTTTTGGTTTGAGAAGGATCGGCCCTATTTAAAATGAAAAAACCCGGACCAAGGTTTGATCCGGGTTTGCTGTTTTAGCCCGCTTTTAACCAGGTTGCTCGCGAATCCTGCTGCCATTGCTGGCGACGCTCTTCATCGCGCTTTAATGTAAACGCATAAAATGCGCTTGCTGCAGCGACCAGGAAAATAATCAATATCATCATTTGTACTCCTAACCCGGACAAGCCGGAACCAAAAAAAGAAAATTAAAAAACGCACGCAGAGACGCAAAGATCACGCAAAGGATTTTTCTTTGCGATCCCTTTGCGTCTTCGCGTGAAATCTTTGGTTTTTGTGCAAGAAATTGATTTTTTAGTGACGACTACAATCTTTATTTGATTCAAATTGTTCCCTCTATAAACGGATACCCTGAATGAAAGTTGCCGCTTTCACGAACTTCTTGAATTTGGATATTAAACTCACTATCTTATCAAGATTTTGAAAATTTAATCTCTATTTGATTTGTAATCAGGAGGTACAAAAATATGGCGAAAGCAATTTGGAAAGGTCAAGTTCTGGCCGACAGCGATGCAGTGGAAGAAGTAGAGGGGAATAAATATTTCCCGCCCGCTTCCGTAAACAATGAATATTTCGAGGACAGCAACACCCAGACCGAATGTCCCTGGAAAGGAACAGCCCACTACTACCATATCAAAGTTGATGGCGAAGTAAACGTGGACGCAGCCTGGTACTACCCGAGTCCAAAGGAAGCCGCCAGCAATATAAAAGGACACGTTGCATTTTGGCGCGGCGTTGAGATAGAGTGAGTCTTTATCATTTTTGAAACCCCCAAGACTAATGGAGCGTTTTCGAAATAACATTGCAATGGGTCGGTATTCGGTATAATGTGTTCGGGTGTTAGAAGTGTTAGAGTGTTAAAGACTTTTCTTCCTAAGTTATTTTATTTTAGATACTTGAATTCCTTAACACCTTTAACACCCAAACACCTAAACACTCTCTCCTTAAAACAACCAACCTAAATGAACAGCGCCGCATAATGACAGTTGATAATGGCTCCAAAGAAAAAAAGAAATCCACACAGAATTAAGCTTGAAGATTTCGCGGTTAAAAAAAAAGATGCAAGAAAATCATATCAAAGTAGCGAAAACCGCAAGATATTTTCAGTTAGGCGAAGTCGGCAGCGCCATTAAACAGGTGTGGTTCGTGTGTCACGGCTACGGTCAGTTGGCCGGCTATTTTCTCAAACATTTTGAGTCATTAGCCGATGGCGAAAGATTGATCATCGCCCCTGAAGGTCTTTCGCGTTTTTATATGAACGGATTTTACGGCCGTATCGGAGCTTCCTGGATGACCCGCGAAGATCGGCTGAACGACATCAAAGATTATGTGATTTTTTTGGACGCCGTTTATCGGCAGGTTTTTGAACAAGTGGATCGCTCGTCTGTAAAAGTTTCGGTTTTGGGATTTTCTCAAGGTACGGCCACTGCCAGCCGCTGGGTGAGTCTGGGCGATGTTGAAGCAGACCAGCTCATTCTTTGGGCCGGGTTGTTACCCCCCGAACTTATCGATGAAAACAAGCTTGAAATTTTTAAAAAAATCAAACTTAACCTGGTTGCAGGTGAGAATGACGAGTATGCAAGCGAAGAAAAGATTCTTGAACAAGAAACTCATTTAAAGGAAAACTCGGTTCCTTATAAGTTGATTAAATTCGCAGGGGGTCATGAACTCGATTCAGGCGTGCTTAAAGAGATTGCGACGAGTTAACCTGAGACAATTAATATGAATAACCAGTTACTTCGGCGACTTTCCGTGGTAAAAATAATTTCCACCGAAGCACGCCGAAATTCGCCGAGGTTCACCGAATATGAAATTAATATCTCTATTTTGTTATGTGGAGGGGTGGAATAGCTGAATTATGGGAGATATTCTCTATAAACGGCTCTCGGATGAAACCATAGGTGCGTGTATCGAAGTGCACAAACTTATGGGGCCAAATCTTAGCGAAAAAATTTATGAAGCTTGTGTCCAAAAAGAACTCATCAACCGAGGTTATCACTCAGACAGACAAGAATGGATCGATATTTTTTTCGTGCTTCAAAATGACTTTAAAAAATATAAGCCAGGCTAAATTGACAATTTTAAAAATGAATAAATTCGGTGAGCTTCGGTGACTTCGGCGCAATTCGGTGGGAAAAATTTATTTGTTTTTAAGATTAGAGAATGATTTTGTTTACATGCTTACCTCAACTGGTCATTCATATAATTAATCGGAGGGAAAATGTTTTTTGTACGTTTATTCGTTTTAGTGTTACTTCTTGCGGCGCCACTGCGAGCAGACTACCTTTATAAAACCGTTTTGCTCAGAGCTGCTCCCGGAAAGCTTTTGAATTTGTTGGAGCTTTACAAAAACAGAATGAATTTTTATGATGCTGCCGGCGACGAGAAGCCTTTTATGATGCGCCACAGCCAGGGAGACCAATGGGATCTTTTGCTGCTTTTCCCGATAAAAAACTACCGTGATTATTACTCGCCAGGCCGCATCGAAGATCGGGAGATGGCCGCTCAGAAAATCCAGGCAGATTTTGAGCGAAAATTTAAAGAGTATGTTGCCTGGCACGAAGAACTGTTTGTTT
>JADFPY010000468.1 GCA_022562085.1 candidate division KSB1 bacterium
CTTCAGTGGGCCATAGCACTTGTTGTATTAATTGCTGCTGGCAACTGGCTCTACAAAAGAACTGTGAAAGTCTAACGCGGCGGAGCAGTCATTAACGCTTCGCTGTCATTGAAAGAGGTAAATTTTGCTACTGCCTAAAATGACGCCGAAGGCAAATGACCGAATGACTTAATGACGGGTATTGTCATTTGCTTCGCGTCATTTAATAATTTTCTTGCAAAAAAATACAAAAGTTCAAAGATAATATCATAAAACCTGAGGAATAAGATATGTCAACTCCTGCTATAATAATGATGGTTATTATTTTAACCGTAGTTTGGGGGGGATTTATTTTTGCTGTTATAACAGCGATTAAGAAAGAAAAATCCAAAACCGGCGGCTAAAATGACTTACAATGAGTTCAAATCTCATTTGAAAAAAAAGCAGCTTAGCAGCTCATACCTTTTTGTCGGCCCTGAAGATTTTTTAATCGATGATTGTCTGAAAAGAATTGTTGAGCAGGTCGTCGATCCCGGCACAAAAGATTTCAATTTTGATGTTTTTTACGGCAATGAAGTGGATGGCGGTAAAATTCTTGATACAGTGAATGCTTATCCGATGCTGTCCGATTCCCGCCTGGTGGTAGTGAAGGATTTCCAGAAGCTTCCTGCTGCCGGTCTTGACTTGCTGGCTAAATATTTGGAAAAACCGGTTGCCAGTACAAAGTTAGTCTTGACGAGTCCGAAAATTGATTTGCGCAATAAAACTTTTTCTAAAATTAAATCCAAATCGATCTACATTGAATTCAAGCCGTTGTATGATAACGAAATACCCACCTGGATTCAAAATTATCTAAAAGGAAAAAATCTACAGATAAGTCATGAAGCGGGAATTCTTATCCAAGCGCGAGTGGGAAACAATTTACGGGCCCTTGTAAATGAACTTGATAAAATTATTTTGAATCTGGAAGGCCAGAGAAAAATCGAGGAGGCGGATGTTCAAAGGGTTGTTGGCGTTTCAAGAAATTTCAGCGTATTCAATTTGAACGATGCAATCGGGAATCGGGATCTAAATAAATCGTTGACAATTTTAAACCTGATGATTGAAAGCGGTGAATCGCCAACCGGAATTGTTGCCATGATGACCCGCCATTTTGTAAATTTATTGAAAGTTAAAGGTGCTGTTGCACAAAAGAAAAGCCAGAATGAAATTTCGGCGCTTACCGGCATTCCGCCCTTTTTTATTAGGAAGTCAAAAGAAATGGCTAACAATTACTCGAGCCAGCAATTTCACGATATATTTGAAAGTTTATTACAGGCGGATTTCATTTTAAAAACCAGTCAACAATCCCCGCAAATTGCACTCCAGACGTTGTTAATCAAAATAATAAATGACGTCGGTGCAAACATAAATTTTAAGTCTCAGATTTCGTGATCTCTTTTGCTTAACTTTTCTCATTAAAGCACTTTTTAACCAACGTCATAAACTTATGAAAGTGCTCCCCAATAGAGGAACTTTTTAAAACCAATATGGTTGAAGAATTCGGTAGTTCAAGTAAATCGAAACAATCCGGCGCACGTGATAAAAAACCTTCCGATGAGGACCTGATTGAACGATTTCAAAAAGGCGATTTATATGCTTTTGATTTAATTGTCAAAAGATATAAAGAGCAGCTTCTCAACTTCGTTTATCGTTTTGTGGGCAACCAGGAGGAAGCAGAAGATATCGTTCAAGAGACCTTTTTACGAGTCTATCGAAAGCGTAAAGCGTACAAGCGTATAGCAAAGTTTTCTACGTGGATTTATACGATTGCCGGTAATCTGTCACGTACGGAATTACGCCGTCGCAAAAGACGTAAATTGTTCTCCGTAACCGATATGGGTTATGAAGATCGCGACTACGAGATTTCAGACGAAGGATATAATCCCGAAAATCACGTAGAAGGAGTCATTCAAGAAGAGATTATTCATAAAGAAATTAATAACCTTTCTCCGAAGTTTCGCGAAGTCATAATTCTTCGCGATGTTCAGGAACTCTCATACGAGGAAATTAGTAAGATTATCCGTGTTCCAATCGGAACCGTCAAGTCTCGTGTAAACAGAGGCCGTTTAAAACTTCAAAGCCAATTAAAATATCTGATGAAAAAGAAGTAAGCTTTTCAGATAACTGCCGAAATATTAGTAAGAGGAGAACCTTCTGAGATGAAAAAGAGGATTGCCTATGCCAGAGTGTAAAAGTTTTGAAGAAAAGATTTTTGATTATGTTGACGGCTTACTTCCGACCGAGGCCAGAAAAGACGTTGTGAGACACCTGGAAGAATGCCTTGATTGCTCAGAGATATACGAGGGTGTGACGAAAGTTCGATGGCAGCTTCGAAACCTGAATTCAATCAAAGTTTCTCCGGACTTTGAAACTGTTCTTCGAACTCGAATCAGCATGGAAAGAAGCCTGAGCCGCCGCAGTTTTCTTAATCGTCCAATCAGGATACCCGTTTATGCAGCTACAGGAGCTTTAGCCTTTTTAGCTGCATTTTTTATTTTGAATCTATCAGACAGGCAATCAAATAATAATAGCGCCCCTTTAAAGGTTCCACCGTCGTTTTCATCCTCACAATTTTCTACAAATCAAACTAAACTGA
>JADFPY010000469.1 GCA_022562085.1 candidate division KSB1 bacterium
AAATGCTGGGACTGCCGGATGATTTTTGGGGAATCATTTACGACACCGCGTCTGTCAGCAGCCTGCACGCCATCGCGGCGGCGCGAGAGCAGCTCAGTGATTTGCGTATCCGCGAAGAAGGACTCTCCGGACGGAATTTGCCCCGCTTGCGAATGTATGCCTCCGAGCAGGCTCATTCTTCAATTGACAAGGCAGCCCTTACTTTGGGGTTAGGCCTTGCCGGCATCCGGAAAATTCCGGTCGATGAAAAATTTCAAATGAAACCTGAGGCCTTGAGCCAGGCCATTGCAGAAGACCGCAGGCAAGGGTGGCGGCCGTTTTGTGTAGTTGCGACAGTGGGGACGACCTCAACCACCAGCATCGATCCCGTTCCTGGGATTGCCGAAATTTGCGAACGCGAAGATTTGTGGCTGCATGTCGACGCCTCTTATGGCGGCTCGGCGGCAGTTGTTCCTGAAATGCGGCATGTTCTCGAGGGCAGCGAGCGGGCGGATTCGTTCGTGGTGAATCCGCATAAATGGTTGTTTGTTCAGCTTGATTTAAGCGCGTTTTATACGCGCAAACCTGAAGTACTGAAACGAGCCTTCAGTCTGGTACCCGAATATCTGCGTACTCAAGAAGACGACGAAGTTGAAAATTTTATGGATTATGGAGTTCCGCTTGGGCGGCGGTTCCGGGCCTTAAAACTTTGGTTTGTTCTGCGCTATTTTGGCGTCGATGGTATCGCAGCACGCATACGCTACCACATTGAACTGGCTCAAAAATTGGCGCGGTGGATCGACGAACACGACGATTTCGAGCGTATGGCGCCTACGCCGTTCAGCACACTTTGCTTTCGAGCACATCCTGAAGACATGAACGATGAAGACGAATTGACTAAATTAAATGAACACCTGCTTGAAGCAGTCAATGAAACGAGAGAGGTGTTCTTGTCTCACACCAAGCTGAATGAAAAGTATGTATTGAGAGTGGCGATTGGCAATATAAGAACGGAAGAACGGCACGTCAAAAATGCCTGGGAGTTGATTCAAGCGAAATTAAAGGCAAATCATAAACCTGCAAGCTAAGTAATGCGAGTCAAAGATAAAACCGTGCTTATCACAGGAGCAGCCCGCGGAATTGGCCAGGCGATTGTTATTGAATTTGCAAAGGCCGGCGCGGATGTCATTGGAGTAGATCTTTCCCTTGCTGACGTGCAGCAAACTGCGGAAGCGGTGGAAAAGCCGGGCCGCACCTTTAAAGGTTTAGCTTGCGATATAACGGATGAGACGGCTGTTTCTATGATGCTGAAAGAGGCGCAGCAGTTTAAAAGCGGATTCGATATTCTGGTTAACAACGCGGGTGTGCTGCCAAGCGGTCCTTTTATGGACCGGGACTTCGCTGTCTGGCGCAAGACCGTCGAAACAAATTTGACTGCTTTAATGGTGTTAACTCATTTGGTGCTGCCCTATTTTTTGAAAAGAGAAAGCGCCCATATCGTCAATATTGCCAGCATTGCCGGGAAATACGGAACCGAGGGCCTGGTCGCTTATTCCGCCTCGAAACATGGGGTTGTCGGCTTCAGTTCAGCGCTGCGTTTTGAATTGCAGGATACTCACATTGGGGTGAGCTGCATCTTTCCAAGTCAGGTCGAAACTCGTTTGAGTGAAGGCGTGTTAAACACATTTCTGACTCCCCTGATACAACCACGCGAAGTAGCTCAGGCGGTGAGAAAAGCTGTGGAGAAAAATTTACCTGAGGTTTATGTCCCCAAAAGCCAGCGTTTTGTGGTGTCCATTTTGCCAAGTTTAGCGCCCGGTTTTGCACGCTGGTTTGCCAAATGGACGAATGCATCCAAAGGCTGGGTCCAGGCAAAAAAAGAGATTCCCGCTGACGTTGCGGAAGAACGAGAAACCTAAGAACATCAATATTTCCAAACTTTATTCTAATAGTTGTTTTTTCTCCAGGACCGTAACACGATTTTTCTCTGTTAATTGTAATTCCCTCCTGGAGATTTATACAGCTGCCTCCCTCTTCTAGACTATCCTTAACAAAAGGAATTAAAACAGCAGCCAGTCCCGCAACCGCACTAACAACCAAAAGAATCATTAAAACAACCACAATCACTCCAGATACCCCTTTTTTATTTTTGGGCCTCATTTTAACTAGTGATAGATTTCTCATTCTTATCACAATTATACGGCTGACCGTTATCATCTTTTAGGATAGGAATTAAAGCTTCTGGCGTTCCTTCACCATCAATAGTACAAGAACCAGCCCCTGCAGGAGGAATAGGACTCCCAAGATCACAACCTACTATCTCGCCAGTATCAACCCTAACTTTTACACCTTCTATAGTAGCCTGGTTACCATTGTTTACAATGCTTACTAAAGATCCAGCTACACTAACACGTAGATTAACATTTTCACAAACAGTATCTATCGGATTCTCAAATTTTGTAACACTGGGTTCTATAACACTCCTCGCCCAGATAAATATAATTGCAATTACAATAACAGACATGGTAATCAGTAGAACAGTCGCAACAACTGGAGACACACCTTTTTTATTTATCGCTCTTATCA
>JADFPY010000470.1 GCA_022562085.1 candidate division KSB1 bacterium
CTTCCAGATGATGAGGTGTTCGTTAAATTGGATAAGGGTTGGACGGTGATTATTTCGAAGTCACATTTGACGGTCGTCCCCGCTAAGAAAACTCAATAGACCCCACCCTCTAAAGCCTACCAGAGCCAACCTACAGCACCCTAACTACAGCATAACCATAGCCTTCGCTACAACAGGCCATCGCTTAGAACTCATCCTGCTCACGCTCACATATCTCCAAGCAAAGTACGAACGAAGTCCGTGCTTTTGCCATAGACTAATCGTAAAAGCAGAGTTATTTTTACTCGATGTATCAGTCTTGAGCGAAAGCCAGTGGGAGCACAGCGAGTTGAAAATAATTATTTTTTAATAGAAGATTTATTTTCGGAGTACGGTGAGGGGGGATATTGTAGGCCGCGATAGCCTGTCTGGAGGTCGGCAGAAAACAAGCCGGTCGGCTTACATATCGACCCCCTCTTTGACGAAACGCAGGTAGCAATTTGGACAGCGGACAAATTCAACGCCTCGTATGCCTGGGTGGTCGATTTCTACTACGGTAGTTGCGGCAACTTCCATGTTGACAGCAGCCTCAACTTCGTTCGAGCTGTTCGCTGAAGACAATCGGTCATTTGATTATTTGAGTTATTTGATTATTTGGGATGGTTTTATAGGCGGATTTTCAAAACACTAAAATAGCAAAGAAACTTAATTTATTTTCTGTTGATTCTTCGCTTGGTAAGTAGTATATTAAAAAAATAAACGGTCGCAGAACGGTCGCAATTTAGAACTGTAAGTCGTTGTTTAATAAAGGCGGAAAAACTGATTCGTAATCAGTAGGTCAGCGGTTCGACTCCGCTCGGTGGCTCAAAACCATCAAAGGTGCCACATGAAATTGTTGTCTACATTTTCTCTCGTTTTGCTTCTCAGCGGATTTTTTTTACTTGCCGTACCAGCCAGATCACAAAATTCTGTCGGCTATGATTTCTTGCGTACTTTTGTTGGCGCAAGGCCTTCGGCAATGGCAGGAGCCTTTATCTCGGTTCAGGGTGACATTCATAGCCTGGCGTATAATCCGGCCGGTCTTGCTGCGCTCAACTCGAAACAAGCAACCGCTTCCTATCTGAATCACCTTCTCGACTTTCAATCCGGATTTTTGGCTTATGCGCAGCCGTTCGCACAAGGAACAGCAGCAATTGGGCTGCATTTTTTTGACTATGGTCAGTTTGAACGCAAGGACGAGAATAATCTGGGCAGCGGTGAATTCGGGGCCAATAGTTTCGCGTTATCTACCGCCTACTCAAAAACGGTTCTCAAGAATTTGTCGGTTGGCGGCGCCGCAAAGTTCATCCGATTTCAAATTGATGATTTGACAGAAACTGCCCTTGCTTTAGACATCGGTTTGATTTTTTCAATACCGGACTATGCTGTGAATATTGGCTTGGGAATTTTTAACTTCGGGACGACCACCAGCGCCTTTATTGATACAAAGGATGATTTACCCCTCAATTTTCAAGTCGGCGCCTCGAAGACGCTCGAGCATTTACCCGTGATGGTGAATGCCTCACTTGTTAAATTCAAAGATGAAAGCCTTGATTTCAGATTGGGCGGTGAGATTAGTTTGACCGAGCAGCTATTCGTTCGTCTGGGGTATAATTCGGTTGGTCGGGATCAGAAGGTAAGGACCGGCAAGGACCGGCTGGCGGGTGTTTCTATGGGCTTTGGATTTAAAGTAAACAAATTTAATATCGACTATTCATTATCCTCGTTTGGTGAGGTAGGTTCCCTAAATCGTGTTAGTTTGATTGGCCAGTTTTAAAAACACTTACTCTTTTTTCTAAGTATCTTCCTTAGAATACCTTCAAAAATAGTAGTCCATTTGCGATCACCGTTTTGCCACTTCAAAACTTTTTTGAGCTAAGAGTTTAAGCGCCGCTTCCCGATCCGTTTCGTTTTGGAATGCCAGCCGCATTGTCCCCGCGTCACCTTCTCGCATTTTTAGAATTTCGATATCTTTTATGTTAATTTCTTCATCGGCAAGAATGGCTGCAATTGATGCGATCATTCCCGGTTTGTCTTCGATGATGACTGAGATGTCGAATTGCGGTCGCAAGAATCCACGTGAGTCTTTTGGAATCGAAAGGCGGTTTCGAGCCGCTGTTTCAAAAAAAGATTGGAGTTGACGATTTTCAGTGAGCAAGTTTTTGCTCGCGGAAAGGTCTGTCATGAGTTGCTCTATGGCGAATTCAATATTTTCGGCATTTGTTGTGCAAATATCTGCCCAGACATCAAAAGGACTTGAGGCGATTCGGGTCATATCCCGAAAGCCGCCTGCGGCTAATTTCAAATAAGCGGGATTGTTGTTATTCCTTTTTGCAGCATAATTCATGAGCGTAACTGCGAGCATTTGTGGCAAATGGCTGACCACAGCAGCGATTTCGTCGTGTTCCGCTGGCGTTAAAAATAAAACACTTGCGCCAATTATTTCAATGATCCCTACATACTTTTTTACCAGATCATCAGAAGCTGAGTGATTGGTGAGGACATAAATAGCATTCTCAAAA
>JADFPY010000471.1 GCA_022562085.1 candidate division KSB1 bacterium
TTTTCTTCAACGCTATTTTAATTTCTGCAAGCGACACCAAAACCCCGCCGATATCGATTTCCAATTCCAAATCAAACCAGTCAATACCGGACGTCACATTCACGCTTACCCTGGCAGCCGAGCGGTTGATTTTAAATTGTTTCAAATTTTCTTCGCCATAGACAACAAATCCCGCGGCCAGCAGTTTCGGAATCTCATCGTACAACCAATCCACTGTTTTGTTCTTACGTGTGTATATTCTCTCGCCCTGAATAACTTTCACATTGCTGTTCAATAAGAGATTATGCGCATCTTCTTCAGCCTTTCGATCACGAGTAACCCTGACAAATTTATTTTCTTGTAGCCCGCCGGCCCATATACTTTGCCGGGGATCCGACATCTCAACTTCCACCGGTCCATAGCAAAATTTCAGTTGAATTTCCATGCCCTCATCAAAGTCACTAAGGTACAATCGTTTTTCTGTGATCTCGCTGATACTTTCAGTCTCTACCTCATCGGGCAAGCGAAAATGATTGAAGATGTCTTTTTGCAGGGCGACCACCTCAAAAAACTCTGACACCTCTTCTTTGGGAATAAGCACCCGGTAATCTTTTCGCGTAAAGGGAGTCAGGCTTTTGGCGTCATGTTTCCCGGCAATTTCTATGATCTCATTGTCTCTGAGTAAACAAACAGGTTGCGAGGTCAAAACATAAAAACTGTGATCCAAAACGACTTCATTATTATCTAAAAGCAAATAAGGGCAGAAGTTCATGCCATCCTTTTCTTCAAGCAGCCGAAATTCAATTTTGCCCAAAGAATCGTGATAAATCAGCGTTTTGTTTTTACCGTCTTGCGGTGAAAAATATACCCGGCTTTCACGCAACAGATCGAAGATAACACCAACGTCAGCGCCAAAGTCGAATTTGTACAGGGCGGGGTCGCCGTAATACGCATTATAAAATGAGTTTGTGCGATTCCGCTTTTCGAGAAAGCTTAAGACCAAATTGTCATTTCGGCTGCGTTCAATTTCTGGCTTGCCAAAATCATCATAGGCAAGATTTCGCGGCACGCCGGGAGCGCCGTCCTTCTTGATCATTCGTTTTTGTGGACTAAGTGTCCAGCCATCGGATTCGACGCTAAGCGTATAAAGTAACTCCCATCTCCGTTTTGTTGTTTGGCTCTCCTCAGCCGAACCGATTTGAGTCAGGTAGTTTTGCCAACCGGATTTATTTTCGTTTTCCGGCCGCAAACCAAGGTCATAGAATTCCTTGGCTTCAAGAACGGCCGCGACCATATGCTTGCAATTATCCCAATATGGACAGCTGCATTCGCCATGGATATTATCTTTCTTATTGCTCCATACTTTTACCTCATACACATCCGTACCCGCGACCTCGGCCGTAAAAGAATCATTTGACAGGGAAATGATTTCAACCCGACCCTCTTGGTAATATCTTTGACCACGTTTAAAGATGTGTGGCTCAAATGAAGAACGAAGTTCTCGAATTGAAATTTGCATGGTTTGAAAAATGGTTCTTAGTTGAATCTATTTAGAAAACCATTTAAATAAATTATGCTATTAATGCAAGCAAAAAACTTCGTCATTCGCTGTATTATTCAAAAGCATTCAGCAAAAATTGATGATTATTTTTTAATAGGCGTGAATTGGGTTGGGGGGCGATCCGTAGAAACGGACCCTCTGATTTTACCGCTTCCTTGAAAAGGTGCAGATGATCACTAAAACCAATACTATAATCGGGAAAGACATTTTATCCGGATTCGAATTGAAGATCTCAAGGTGAAAGAACAATTTTCCTTATACTCTCTTAGATAGGAGCAGTCACGCGTTTTCAAGTCCATTGTAGGAGGAGTAACCTGATCTAAGATAAATTCGTAAAACTTGATTTGAAAATGGGAAGTTTATGAACATCTCGAAACCAGTTGGAGCGCTACTTTTAATCGCTTTGGGAAAACCTAAGAACCGTTCCGCCATAATCAACCACATAAAGCTCATTCTGCTCATCAACTCCAAAAGAAGAAATTGCAATTGAAGTATCGATCAGCAGGGAATCCGCTGTTACCGAGTTATTTTCATATCGCAGCATCCAGATTCTGCCGCTGGCAAAATCTCCATAAATATAGGCGCCTGCAAGCTCCGGATGCACAGACCCCCGGTAAATATAACCGCCGGTTACAGACTGGCCGTCCGAGCGGCCATAATCGACAATCGGCAGGGTTAAACCCCTTTGATCGCACCCGGAGGAAGGATTAAAGCAGTTGAATCCCTCCATGATGCGCCAGCCGTAATTGCCGCCTTTTTCAATCAAATCGATTTCTTCTTTTGCACCCTGACCGACGTCTCCCGCCCAAATCTCTCCGGATTGTCGATCAATGCTAAAGCGCCAGACATTCCGTAAGCCATACGCAAAAATCTCTTCCCGCACTCCGCCTCCTTCTCCGACAAAAGGATTATCCGCAGGAATACCGTAATTCAATCCGCCCGCAGGATTGTCGACATCGATTCTCAGCAGACTTCCAAGCAGGGT
>JADFPY010000472.1 GCA_022562085.1 candidate division KSB1 bacterium
CAATCACCAGACCTGTGCCCCAAAGCAAGGCCGTGCGCTGTGCAATAACAAATTCGGCAAAGCGTTCGGAAAGGGTTCGTTTCTTGCTTTCTTGCTGTTTGACTTTTACCGGTAAAATGGCCATTAATGCGGGCAGAAGCAGAACCGAATAGATAAAGGCCGCCGTGACGCCAACCGCCGTGATGTTTCCCAGGTGCCAGAAGGGCGGTGAATCGCTTAAATTCATACTGAGGAAACCGATTGCGGTTGTCACGCTGGTAAGAAACACGGGCGTCATGTTGACGCGCAGGCTCTCGATGATCGCTTCCTGCTTACTTAAGCCGCGGCGCATTTCCCGCAGCATAATAACCAAAATATGGATACTGTCGGCTATGGCCAGCGTCATGATCATGGTGGGCGCTTGTGCGGACGGCGGGGTCAGGCCGATTTTAAACCAGCCGGCAACTCCCATAGCTGTAATAGTGGACAAGAAGACAATTATAATGGTGCTCATCGTACCGCTGATTGAACGTAAAACCAAGAACAGGATGACAAACATCACCAGGTACATAAGCGGTACCAGGGTTTGCAAATCGTTAAGTCCGGCCTCTGAGAAGGCGTTGTTCAGCATGATGATTCCGGTCGAGTAGATTTTCAAATCCGGATTTTTTTCCAGATAGCCGGCTACGAGAGCTCTGGCGGCAGTGACTGCTTCGGGGACCTCTGCTTGAGTGTTTTTTTCGGGCAATTGGAAAGTGACAGTGATACCGGTCACGTCGCTGTCCGGGGAAATGAGTCGCCGAAAAAGCTGAGGTTCTTTAAGCGCCACCCTTCGAGCTTTTTCTAATTTCTCGAACGAAAGCGAAGGAGCGTCTGAAACAAGGTCTGCGACGATCAAATCATCATCGAAGGCCTCCGTGTGCTGAAAGTTGGTGACCGCATCAACCCGGATTGCGTAGGGGAGTTTCCACGAATCTGAAGTAAATTTCTCGATGACGTCGAGGTTGTCGTTTGTAAAGACATCTCCGTCTGCCGGTTGGAAGACAAAGAGGATGTTATCGTTTTTGGTATAAATATTCTGCAAAGACTCGAAAGCGTTGAGCTGTGGATTATCCTTGCTGAAAAACACGCGATAGCTGGCATCAAAAAACAGGTTCTTGCCGCCGCTGCCGACTAATCCAGCAAAAATAAGGGTGAGGATTAAAATTGGCCAGCGCCAGCGAATGACCCACTTTGTGTAAGAAACGACCATCTGGTCGACTTTTGTGCCCATTAGGCAAGCCTCCTTTTGAAGTTTCGAATTTAAAGATTCAAATCGAAATATGCTACAAAATTCATTTCAGAAATTTTTACAATTTATTCTCTGCCATGGCTTTCTCCATCATGCTGCCGAACATTTCAGCATTAGCTTTTCGCGACAGGAGTCTCTTACTCAAAAATGCCATGAAATTATTTCTGCCACCCGGGATCACAGAGTACTTTTTACCAAGGGCTGCCAGCGCGGTCGTCACAACCGGTTCAACTTCCATCAGGCCTACCGGCATTTTCGACCATTCAACTCCATCCATCTTTGCATACATCTCGGTGTTTGTTAAGCCCGGAGAAAGTACTGTCACGTCGACGCCTTGTTTCTTCAATTCGTAATTTAAAGCTTCGCCGAACGTGGCAATGTAAGCTTTGGAAGCGGCGTAATTGGCAAAAAACGGTACTGCCTGGTAACCCAACGTTGAGGAAACGAAAATAATTCCACCTCGTTTTCTCTCTGCCATTTTGAGTCCAAAGTGATGAGCCAGCTCCATGGGGGTGATGGCATTGAGTTGCATAAGGTTCCGCTCCTGTTGCCGATCATTCTTGAGAAATGCGCCATGCGTTTCCACGCCGGCACTATTTACCAACATGCCGATCTCGAGACCTGCGGTGGCTTTGGCCAGTATTTCCACTGCATCCGGCTTGCTTAAATCCGCCTGAACGGTCCGGACTTCAATTGAATACTCCTTTTTTAAATTCTCAGCCATTTCATCGAGACGATCGATTCGTCTGGCAGTGAGCACCAGGTTCAGCCCTGTTGCTGCCAGCTGCCGGGTAAACTCCTTGCCGATACCGGATGAGGCGCCGGTTACTAATGCCCAGGATCCGTATTGTGTCTTGTAGTCCTTCATTCTGTTTTCTCCTTTACTGTGGTTTTAATGACGAGTTTCAAAATTGATATTTGTAACGAGTGTTGTTACAAATAGTTTCAAAAAAATTTAGTGTCTGAAAATTACGCCTACCTTTTTCTCAATCCACCTTTTAAAATTCAAATAATCCAGGGTGTTTGTCATCGCTTCTTCACTGGTTTCGGAAAACAACTCGGTATCCAAACGCTTGAACAGCTCGGGATATTTATCGGGAGTCGACATGCTCACTTTGGAAAAGAACCGAAGCAGAACTTTTTCGAAGTGGTAAAGATTTCGTTTTTTTTCAAAAATCGCCGACAGGTACACCACTGGCAAGAGTCCAGGATGCTGGCGGGCAAGTTGAGATGC
>JADFPY010000473.1 GCA_022562085.1 candidate division KSB1 bacterium
AAACGTCACCAACCTTTGCCAAACCGATTCCGGGTTTGACGTAGAGATCGTCTCCTTCGATGAAATCATCATCAATGTTCTTGTCCAATATGGTCACAAATCCGGCAGTAACCCCGGTAAGCACGAGGAGTTTCAGGCCACCCTGCGGACTTAATCGCGATGGAGCAGAGAAAATGTACAGAAGATCACTCCCTACCTTTGAAGCAAGGGATTTGGAAGAACTTTGCTTTGGATAAGGTTGCAGTCCCTGTGGGAGTGCGATGCCCTGCGAAGAAAGAATGATAATTAGCAAGAAAACTGGATAAAATCGATTTCTGCAGATCAAGGGAACCTCCATATTATAACTTAAGAAACTGATATGTAATTGAAAAGGAAAAAAATCATTCCCTCAGAACTTCAAAGTAAGCAGTATCGACGACGGCCGATCCAAATGCGCCAATCCCATCGCCATCGATATGAAATGCCGGCTCATGATGATTGCCGTCGGCGCCCTGAGTGACCTCGTGAGTAGCCTGAAAGTCCCGAAAGTTTCTATCGGCCGCGTATATAATAATGCGATACCTGGTATAAAAATAGAGGTACAAGGAACGAATCTCTGTCATAGATTCGCCGGCAGTCGGTGGTCTGTTGTGGATCCAGTAGTAATTATACTTCCATTCTTCAAAATCTTCGATTACATCCTGAGGAGTGAGGTTCTTTTCGACATACACTTCATCAAAGGCCTGGCTAAAGTCCGCTTGAGAATTGAACCGGCTGCCGGTCAGCCAGAAGTTGGCAAACAACTGCGGCGAAAAGATGCGCGTCCAGCGAATGCTGCCTGTCCGGTTGCCCCAATCATATGTGATGCCGGCTTTATTTTGAGCTTTCGGGTTGAATGTCAGATCCAGGTTATCTGTGCTACCATAGCCGCTGACAGTGACCTTATTTTTGTTGTCGAAGTCAAAGAACGCTTTGACATTACCATCAAGGAAGTAGTAGTTAGGTATATTATTGAGGAAGGGGGCGACCGTCTTATCAAAATAAGTCCGTCGAAGCGAACCCGATAACGAACCCATTTGGCCAATCGGCATCTGCACCGTCGTTTTTGCGCTGAGCAGACTTATGGAAGCGGTTGCTTCAAAATGCTCGCGGTTGCCATCCAGATTCGTTATATTGAGAACCGAGTAAAATTGAAACGCTGAACCCAACAATTTCATAATTTTGTCTTTTCAGTTTCATAGTCTAAACTCAATTTATCCGTGTCAAATCAGTGTTAATCCGTGGCTAAAGTTAATGTATCTTTTGATTGCGGCTTCGTCGAGCTGTGATTCTCACTGTTCTCTGTGTCCAAAAAGGTTTTGAACGTTTTCACTTTTATACATTATACATTATGAGTGACTGAAATAAGGAGGAGAGAATGCGCCAAATTGTGATCCCAAAATATGGTGACGTCAGCGTCTTCAGAATTGAAGAGAAACCGGATCCGCAGCCGGGCAAAGACGAAGTCTTGATTCGAGTGAAAGCCTCAGGAATTAATTTCGCGGATATTTTAGCCCGCCAGGGTCTTTACCCGGATGCACCCAAACTCCCGATGGTCGTCGGGTACGAGGTCTCCGGGGTTATCGAATCAACTGGAGAGGGAGTTGATTCTGCTTGGAAGGGGCAGGAGGTCGGGGCTGGAACAAGATTTCAGGGTTACTCGGATTTGGTTGTTGTGCCAGCTAAAAGCATTTTTGAAAAACCACCATCATTAACTTTTGAACAGGCTGCTGCTCTGCCTGTTAATTACGTGACAGCCTTTCAGCTTTTAGTGGTGATGGGCTCGCTCAAAAAAGACGAATCCGTGCTCATTCACAATGCCGGCGGCGGCGTTGGCCTGGCTGCCCTGGATATCGCCAAGAACATTGGAGCAATCACTTATGGTACCGCAAGCTCCGGTAAACATGACTTTTTGAAACAGCGAGGTCTGGACCACGCCATCGATTATCGAACTGAAGATTGGTTTCGAAAGCTACAAGAGTTAACAGACGGAAAAGGCGTGGAGCTGGTAATCGATCCGCTTGGTGGAACGAGCTGGAAAAAAAGTTACAAGGCCTTGAGAGCTACGGGCCGCTTAGGGATGTTTGGTATTTCAGCAGCGACAGAGTCTGGCCTCGGGGCAAAATTAAGCTTATTAAAAGTAGCACTGCAAATGCCATGGTTTAATCCGGTTGGTTTGATGAACGCAAATAAAAGCGTCTTCGGTGTAAATCTGGGACACATGTGGGATGAGCAAGAAAAAGTCCGCAGTTGGATGCAAACAATTTTGCAAGGGGTCGATGAAGGGTGGGTTCAGCCGCATGTTGATAAAGCTTTTCCACTAGATAAGGTCGGTGAAGCGCATGCTTACATCGAGGCGCG
Organism: candidate division KSB1 bacterium; assembly: GCA_022562085.1. Lineage (NCBI taxonomy): Bacteria > Pseudomonadati > Candidatus Zhuqueibacterota bacterium. The sequence continues at coordinate 2,380 of JADFPY010000473.1, forward strand.
CAAAAATATCGGCAAAGTGGTTCTAGTAGTGTGATTCCCAAATAACGTGCGTAATTAAGTGCTCCTGCAAAGGATCGAAAAATCT
>JADFPY010000474.1 GCA_022562085.1 candidate division KSB1 bacterium
GCTCTGCCAACGCTTTATTGGCGGCAATCGCTTTCTTTAAAACAGCCTTTGTTTCCAAATCTGCTTTGGGCGGCAGCAATGGCAGAGCATTGTAGGGTTTGGCCGGATCGAACGGCATTGTTAATTCCTTTTATTTTGCGCTAATTCATGCACTCAGGTTTTGCCTTGGCGGCAATAAGTGCAGTATTCTCTGTAGGTTTTATGCCGATAATTTACAGAATCGAGGGGATCAAGTCAAATGGAAAGTTCAGAAGGGAAGACAGTTGTTTAGGAACTTAAGAAAATCATAATTATCAAGTTTTATACTTTCCGTTTTTTATACTAAAATATTCAAATATCTTTTTTCTTTCGTTCTCGGTCAATATTCCTGTAAAAGGACTTGAAGAGCGAAGTCGAACCGCTTCTTCAGAACTACTTTCAAGTATAGATAGTATCTGTTTTTTAGTTTTTGTATTTAAAATATGATCCCATTCTATAAAAGCCGGTGCGAGTTTACCGCTGCTTTTTTTCCATTTCGTTATATTTTTTTTCGGAATATCCCAGAGGCTGGGATTACTCTTCAACTTTTTTGAAATTTCTTTGTGAAGCATTTGTGATCTTTCATCGGAACGTCTTTGTATATTCATCGTGAAAAACCTCTTTTTATGTGTTCTAGGTTAACTAAAGCGACCACATACATAGTATCGATGAATATTCTATCCGCCACTGATTTCTCCGCTTAGATATGCATCAATATTTTTAGAGAAATCCTTTGGGCCTTGAATTTTGATTTGTCTTAATTTTGCCATCAGATTGCCTTTTCCCCCGGAGTTTTTTGATTTCGAGAACTCCTTTAGCAATTGATGCAAATCTTCCAGACGTTCTTCCGGTATGTTGTCAATTTCTTTTTTAATCGTTTCTTTTGAAATCATCACTTTACCCTCTTGAATTCTTAGGTCATTTAACTGAATTTAGCAAATGAATGGTCTCAAGTCAAATAGAAATTTTTGAACGGAGCTAAGCTGGAGCACCTTGTGCGGCATCCGGAAGGGTTGTCATGGAGCAGGGACTATTGGGGCTTCTTGCGATATTCCGTGGTCAACATGCCGGCAAAGCCCCAATTATCTGTTTCGACTTCATCGATGACGATATGAATGTGCTCGGGTTTCTTACCCAGAGTCTTAACAAGGGAATTGGTGATATCCCGGACAATCTGCTCCTTCTGAGATTTTGTAACGCCGTCTTTGGTGATTTTTACATTTACGTATGGCATTATTTGTTTTATATTTTTCTAGTCAACAATATTTGCTTCTTGTTTCTGACGCCAAATAGTGAAATCTGAATTGCCATCATTCTCCCTGAGGTATGATATCTCAGGTGATTCTTCGGCGATTTCCCTTAACACATGCTCGTTTTGGTCTGAACTGGACACGCAACGAGTGTCGGCGAGAGGGCGGCGAATCGACTCGACTGAAACACCGGCCTTCAAAGCATTCATCACACCAACGGCCTCAAGGTAATTATCCACGATGAACAACTTTCCCGATTGGAAGGGGTAGTCTTCCAAACAATTCTGCATCCGGTTTTTATTCTCCCGTACTGCTATCACCGGAATACCCTGCTCCATAGCTGCCAAAGTCGGCAGCCCAACACAGCCGTCTGGAATGATGAGGCAGGAGATGTCAGCGTTGGTTAGGACACCGGAGTGGCCGAATACGCTCGAATCCCTGATAATCCGTGGGCTTTTGTGTAGACCTTTAAGTACACACATCAGGAATGTGGACGAAACAGCCTCAGAGGCAATCCGTGGGTCCACCACACCGGCATGCAGGTTGGCGATCTCCATATTCTTTACCATTGGTGCATGAGCTGTCGGTACGCCAAACATCATGGTCAGAGAGTGGGTAAGCATCGCTTCCACACCTCCCCAAGGATTGATCATTTCCCCTCTACTTTTCAAATATTCCAGATGAAATTCAGGAGGGGCGTCAATTCCTGTGTGAAGCGCTACGGCGTCATATTCATTGCGATACTTTTGCATCACATTAAAAAGATTCTCCAAAGACTCGATCCTACCGACAGCGCAGCCTGATGGGGAGTATTTGGTCTCCATCGTGATAGGTTCATCGAGTTCAACAATCAGCGGGCAATCAATCCCCACTGCAGCACGTGCGGTCGAAACAGTATTGATGGAAAGCTCTGGAATCCGTTGATCCTCGCGTTTGTCCATGACCAGCATCACGCGATTCGAACGGACTTCCTGAAGGCCTATTGTGCCCATCAAAAGGCAGGTAAGGACACTGCCTTCAACG
>JADFPY010000475.1 GCA_022562085.1 candidate division KSB1 bacterium
ATCCGTGTTCACCCCGTTAGATTAAAGTCTTTGATGTTTCTGGTAAGATGATATCTTTATCTCACGGGGTGAATCCGTGGCTATATTGTTTTTTATTTAAACCCCGTGGAGCTTCGTCAATCCATGTCTGTTTATTTTGGTTACCAAAACTTTGCTAAAAAAACACAATGTTGCAGATTTGTAGTACAGATAAAACACGGATTTTAATCTGATGAAGAATCTTTTCTTTAATTTTCAAACTTTGTTTTTATCAGTGTTTAATCCGTGTCAATCGGTGGCTTAAAAAAAATTTGGCAAAAAATTGCAACCCTTCACATGTAATATCATAAGAATATAAAATTAAGTTTACTTTTAATTTCAATGTAAAACTTTTGAAAGATGGTATCATTAGAAAAATAAATTAAAATCTCTGAGTTCTTTGTGATTCTCAGTGTTCTCTGTGTCCAAAAGGTTTTAACTTTCACTTCTATTCAATTTCAAACCAATGGAGGAAGATATGCAAAGCTTAATGATGGATTTCCAATTAACTTTGAACGCTATCATGCGGCGGGCTGAAATGCTTTTTCGCAACCAGGAAATCGTGACCCGGCAACCCGACAAATCCTATCACCGCTACACTTATGGAGACTGGATAAAACGCACCAAAAAACTGGCACTCGCCTTGAGGCGGCTCGGGGTCAAGGATGGCGAAAGGGTTGCGACTTTTTGTTGGAACCATTACCAGCACCATGAGCTGTATTACGGTATTCCGGCCATGGGAGCGGTTTTGCATACGCTGAATCTCCGGCTCGGGCCTGAAGATCTTGGCTACATATGCGGGCACGCTGAAGATAAAATGCTGGTCATAGATGACAATCTGCTGCCCCTCTATGAGAAGTTCAAAGACAAAGTGAAGTTCGAGCATATCGTGGTGCTTTCACGCAGTGGCGAGGTACCGGAAGGCATGCTCGACTATGAAAAACTTCTCGAAGCAGAAGACGAAAGTCAGTTCGAATACACCGATTGGGACGAGAACAAGGCGATTGCAATGTGCTACACCTCCGGCACCACCGGCCAGCCCAAAGGCGTCGTTTACAGCCATCGTTCCATGGTTCTGCACTCGATGGCCGGCGCCATGACCTCCGTACTCAGTTTGAATGATCAAGACATCGTTTTACCTGTCGTACCCATGTTTCATGTGAATGCCTGGGGAATTCCTTTTACGACAGTTATGTGCGGCGGCAAACTGGTTTACCCGGGACCGCACATGGATCCTCAAAGTTTATTGGAGTGTTATGTGGCGGAAAAGGTAACCGTTACCGCTGGTGTGCCTACCATTTGGTTCGGCATGTTGCAAATCCTTGACAAAGATCCCAAAGCCTATGATTTGTCTGCGATGCGTTCGCTCATCGTAGGTGGTGCGGCCGCTCCGAAAAGCATGATTGAAGGCTTTGAAAAGCGCCACAATCTCAGAGTCGTGCATGCATGGGGGATGACCGAGACCTCCCCAATGGGCACTATCTGCAACTTGAAAGGATCACTTGCCGATTTGAGCGCAGATGAAAAATATGATTATCGTGCCAAACAGGGCTTCCCCTGCCCCATGGTCGAGCTCCGGGTTCGTGGTGAAGAGGGATTGGTGCCCAGCGACGGCCAGAGTATGGGCGAGCTTGAAATTCGCGGACCCTGGGTTGCATCCGCATACTATAAATTAGAAGAGAGTTCCGACAGGTTCACCGAAGACGGCTGGTTCAAGACCGGCGACATCGCTACTTTAGATGAGCAAGGTTACATGGAAATCAAAGATCGCTCAAAAGATCTCGTGAAATCCGGCGGCGAGTGGATTAGCTCTGTGGATTTGGAGAATCAGTTAATGGGCCATGAGGCAGTGGCAGAAGCCGCGGTTATCGCTGTGCCGCATGCAAAGTGGCAGGAGCGGCCCCTGGCAGTGGTCGTTTTGAGCGAAGGCAAATCTGCGAGCCGCGAAGAGTTAACTGAGTTCCTGGCCAAAAAATTTCCAAAATGGTGGCTGCCGGATGATGTTGTCTTTGTAAAGGAGATCCCGAAGACCAGTGTCGGCAAATTCAAGAAACTCGTTTTAAGGGAGACCTATCAAAATCATTTGATGGGTTAAAGGATTTCAAACGAAATGTTTGTGTCTGTTTCCAAAAATTTGCCGCTTATCTGTAAGGATTTTAGGACCGCTCCGGCTCCTCGCCCCGTGGGATAAGTACCTCTTGTTTAACAAAAATTTACCTCCCCTGACTATCCAACGGGGCGAGGGATTCCGGAGTCTATGCTGAGCGGAGTCGAAGTACGGGCTTCAGGCGCCTTCCCGACTTCATTATTATAAAAATTGCAGGAAAGTCGGGAGGGGGGTCGCCTTTCGCTCTCTTTGTAGCAGAACTCGCCAGAGTGTCGGCCAATCC
>JADFPY010000476.1 GCA_022562085.1 candidate division KSB1 bacterium
TGACGTACAGTTTGATGCTGCAAATTTACCCAACGGAATTTATTTCTACAAAATTGCCGCGGGCAGCTTTAGGGAAGTTAAGAAAATGACACTGCTGAAATAAGGGAATTTAAGGTTCTATGTCGATCAGAGTGGGTAAAATAGCGCCATGAATATCTTTCGCCACGGATTCACACTGATAAAACACGGATTTTGTTAATAGATGAGGCGTTTGAATTCTACTTTTCTTTTTCCAAAACCTGTTCCTGACAGGCTCAGGAATTGATGGGTAAGCCTACTTTCCTTTCCTGTGCTCTTAATTCATTGAGTAATTGTGGCTCATCTTTTGGATTATATTCTTTTGCAACTTTAAGTTCCACGACTATTTTTTCATCCACCAGTAAATCTGCCTCATATTCACCTACAATAACTTTTTTAAACTCCACTTTTATAGGATGTTCTATTTCCACAGAATGCCGCCGACGTAATAATTCAACTTGTAATGCCTTTTGATATAATCTCTCTAAGAAACCATAGCCGAGAATCAGTGTTTCATCTGTGTGAATCCGTGGCTAAAAAATACCTTAATCAATACTATTTACCCACTTAGATCGACATAGATCCCATTTTTTGTTTTCACCCTAATGCTCCCAATAGGAGTTCCAGCTTATTCTTAATCGCGCCCTTGCCGCGTCTCCGGTTCATGCGAACGTTATGCTCACTTAGTCTTCCCAGGCGCCAGAAAATCCGGCTTGACCAGTTTTAGAAATAAGGCGGAAGAAATGCCTGCAGAACCGAATATCATGCACATAACCATAATTTGATATCTTGCGGCTACGAGGGGCGAAATTCCGGACAGGATCTGTCCGGTCATCATGCCAGGTAAAGAAACAAGACCGACGGCAAATAGCGAATTTGTAATTGGAATAAGAGAAGTGCGGAGCGCAGTATTTCGGGCCTGCTGATAATCGACATTTCTTTCGATCTCTGCTGTTAATCGCTCTACTGCGAGACTGACACTATTCATTGAACTTGCAAAAATCATCCCGGCAAGGGGAATGACATAGCGGGGAGAATACCATGGATTAAGATTTAAGACTGCTTGAGTCACTAACAGAAAAGTTATTCCTCCGCCCAGGATTACCGAGTATAAGGTTTTTTTATACAGCAGGGTGCGTTTGATCGTAGTTCTCAATGCAATCCAGCTTGAGGCGAAAACCATTACCGTCACAACAGCCAGAACGACCCAAACTGAATCAGCTTCAAAAATGTAGGCTAAAAAATAACCGATTACCATTAGCTGAACAAGCATACGGGAAATAGCATAAAATGCACTCTTGATGTTAAGGGACCATTTATACATAATTACTACAACTACCAATACGGGGATGAAGGCCAGAGCTAGATTGGCGAACGGTATGATTTGAATTGAATTATTCATGATTTTATCAAATTTTTAGCTTCTCATATTTTGTGAGATAGTTTTGTCAAACCGAGGAGTCCCGACAATCCTTATTTTTCTAATGAACATCGGGACGACGAAGCAATCTTTTTCTTCCAAATTTTAGGCCGCAGGAGTTCCTATATTCACGCCATCTATAATTCTCTCTTTAAGGAAATGTCTGAATAAGTAAGGAAAGCGATGCTGTTATCGACAGGAATGGAATCTAGGGCTTGTGAGTTGGATTCTTTATTTGACCAGACACTTCTTGTAACTGTTTTTAGCCTAACCATTTTATTCTCTAGAGGCGGCCGAGAGCGATCTCACGGCGCAACCAGACGTTCGGCATCCTCAGCCATTTTCAGATATGTGGCCTTGACCTGGTCTGCGAAAGCCCGGATTTCCTTCTTGAGATTGAAATTCCACCAGCGGGTTCCATGAAGCTGGTCGACATCCCACCATCCCAGCTCGTTGAGGTGATCCGCTTCGATTGGAAACTCCTCTTGCTTGATGGCTTTCTGGCCATCTTCCCCAGTCAAGGCCGAGGTCCAAAACTGTGAGGTCACCGAGACCAGCCCGTCGTTTTCGCCCTCCTCTTCGTGGATGATTTCCCAGGAAGGTTTCAGAAGGCTAAAGACACGATTTTTGTCCTGCTTGGCGGCGTAGACAACATAGTGCACGGGATTATCGGCCTCTGTCTTCTGGGCGCGCTGATTGAAGGCGACGGCTGCTTCAGTCTGCAAATCCTTGAGCCCCCCCAAGTCCAATCCCATTTTAAGAAAAAAATCGACTAGGCCGCCAGCCTGCTCCAAGCCCTTGTCGGCAAAGGTGGTGCCGAAATGGGGCGTTCCGATGGTCGTCAACGTCGCGACGCTGTCTTGCATGTCCTCGTCGACAATCATGTGACGAGCGTCGAGACCTCCCATGCTGTGAGCGATAACGTGGACTTTTGCAGATCCGGTCTCGTCCAGAATTTTACGAACCT
>JADFPY010000477.1 GCA_022562085.1 candidate division KSB1 bacterium
GGCGGCATCATCATATCTGCGACCAGAGATTTGACAATGGTACCAAAGGCAGCGCCGATAATGATACCAACAGCCATATCCATGACATTGCCTCTCATCGCGAATTCTTTGAACTCATTAAACAATTTTTTTATCATGTGGTTATCCTGGGTAGGCTATATTTAACTTAAGAGTTTATAACAGGATTTATTAAAATGTCAAGGGAAATTGAAAAAAGCACCTCATTTTAACAGGCAAAAAGTTTTGCGGGGACGCCTTTCTTCACCGGTTTAAGTAATAATTAATTCAAGAATTTACCAATATCAATAAAGGTTATCAAGTTGACGTTGGTGCCTTGAGCTGCCCAATAAGATCGATTTTCATATAGAAGAACATGATCATGACGCAGAATCCTTTTATTTGGGGAGACTCACTTATAAAGATGTTATTTTGTTACAAATTAGTCAAGGAAAAACCTTGACTTTTGCGGGTAGATTTTGCAGTTAAGTATATTGAAACCTCAATATGAATCTATAATTTTCAATCTTAGAACCAATAGACTAAAAAATTTCGCCGGGTTTCTTTTGCTAATTGAATAATTTTCAAGGAGTGTGAAATGAAATTCAAATTTTTGTTCTTAGCATTTTGTTGCCTAGCTTTTGGTCTCACTGAAAGTGTTGCACAAGATCAGAAAAATAACAAGAAGGGTATTGAAATTTTCATGGCTGATGGTCAGTTACCATCGCACCCAATTAGAATATATGTAAGAGATAAAGATTTAACAAATTCAAATCCCAGGCTTTGCTTGACTCGACGCGTCAAAGTCGCTGAAACAGAAACAGACACTCTTTTTTGTCGTGATAAAGACTGGTATCTCCCCTTCGAAATAGCAGCAAATCAAAAATGGATCGACGAGAGCAGCGGACACAAAGTATCCAAGACTGGAAGTCTTTTATTATTTGACCTGGTTAGTTTCCCGATATCGCTGTTCCGATCCGGGGCTCGAGTGCTGCCGATAGTAAGATGGGAAGAATATACGACGACAATCGAAGGTGATTCTACTAAAGTAGATACGGTCCTGCACAGCGGCATCAGCGCGAAAGAAATTTATTTGAGTAATGGGCCCGGCACAATTTTTTGGACGGCAATAATTATATTAATCTTTTTTGCATTGGCTTTCTGGGTAACCAGAGCAAATAATAAATCTCTTCTTGGTTTGATTATAATCAAAAAACATGTTTCAATGTCTCTTACCCAGATGGCTTTGTGGACAATAGCAGTCGGCGCTGTAGTTTTAGGTTTTGGGCTTATGCGTCTTCAAGTACCTAATATTCCGGATAATTTGGTTTTACTGATGAGTTTTGCAACCGCCACGAGCGCTGCCGGACATTGGCAGGTCAATAGAGGACGGCGTCTAAAAAAGAAGGAAGATGAATTAAAGGAGATAAAGGCGGCACAGTCCGGGCAAAAGAAAAAAAAACAGAATGCTAAGGATAAAGAGGATGCGAATGAACCGCTGACTTTAGCCGAAAAGTTTAAAACATTGATTATGGTTGATGTTGGTGATGGTAAGTATGAACCTTCAATCGCCAAAGCTCAAATGTTATTCTGGACTCTTACTACTCTCAGTCTATTTGTGGTCAAGAGCTTGTTGGAGGGGGAGCTATGGGACGTACCGACACAATTAGTTGCTTTGATGGGGGTCAGTCAGGCTGGTTTCTTAAGTCGTAAAGAAATGTCAGTGGCGGAGCAATCTAAGAATGTGAAAGAATTGGAAGAGGAAATAGCAAAAAAATAAAGCCTAAACCAAGTTAAGCAACGATAACTGGTTAGTAAGACTTAGTTGTCTTGAGATGAAGGTTTGGCTTGTTCTTGAACCTTAAATTCCAGGCGAGAAAAAATCGTTTTGCAGGTTACGGCATAAACATATTTGTAAATCATAAAACACATAACCGCCAAACCGGCAATTCCATAAAGACCGGGAGTTCATGCTGAGCGAAATCGAAACATTACTTCGCCGGCAGAGATAAGACAAACTCCAGCGCTCGCTCCACCCAGGTTTTCAACTCCTCTTCCGACTTAAGGCCTTCCGGATCAACGTAAATCATCCCTTTCATGGACTTGCCGGTGAAATCCATCTTGCGGGCGTGCGGTTGGCCAAGCGCGGATTCGTAAACATCTGGGCCTACTCGGGTCATTAGTGTATCTTTTACCACACCGCAGCACATGTTGCCGTTCACCATAAATGCAATGCCGCCAAACATTTTTTTACCAACGACATTTGACTGGTCTTTCAGAATAACGCCGATGCGGTTGGCTAAGGCTTCGTCGTAGGCCATAACTGCCTCTATATTAATAATAATATGTTTCGTTATCTTTCTTCTTTATTCAGTTGAATGGCATAGGAA
>JADFPY010000478.1 GCA_022562085.1 candidate division KSB1 bacterium
ATGGATAAACTTACAACTACAGAATTAATTGAGGAAGCAAGGGCTTTTCTTCAGCCGAGGAAACAAGGTAATACCACTGGAGATGTCGCTTGTGCCTTATTTAGCGAGAAGGGCAACTTATACTTTGGTGTTTGCATAGATGTGGGTAGCGGCATTGGGTTCTGTGCAGAGCATAGTGCAATAGCTGCAATGATAACTGCTGGAGAAACCCGAATTTCAAAAATTGTTGCCGTGTGGGGAGTTAATGCCGTGACTGTGCTTCCACCTTGTGGTCGGTGTAGAGAATTCATGTATCAAATAGATAATAATAACCTTGATTCGACCAGTGTAATTTTAGGTGAAAACAAAGTAGTCAAATTAAATGAACTACTTCCTCATCCCCATCCGGAAAAGTGGAATGAGTAAAGATTGACTACAAAAGTTCGCAGTTAACCGGAAGGGGTGTGCGATGATTTCAAGGCCGTGCAGATGTCGAAGTGTGTTCGTGGTGCGAAGTCTGTGTATGAATCCTTCTGACAACTGAAACTGGCGTTAAAGATATGGAACAAATATACTTATACAAAAAGAGTGATCAGATGAAAAATCAAAGAAAATCATTCATAGCGGTGCTGTCCATTTTGCTAACCGTTGGTCTATCTTGCAGCTCTTCCAATGATCGAGCCAATACCGCCGAGTTGATCTACTGGACTGCGCCCAGCGTAGAGGTTTCCAAATTTGACCGGGCTATTGTGGAAGAGTGGAATGCCTCCCATCCCAACGACCCCCTGAAATGGGGCACCATCCCCGCGGCTAGCACTTCGGAGGAGGTGATCCTTACCTCCATCGCCACCGGCACAAACCCGGACATCTGCACCAACATATTTGGCGGGTTTGCCGCGCAGCTTGCCGATGCCGATGCTATCGTTGCGCTGGACACGCTGCCAGGTTTCTGGGAGATGGCTGAAAAAAGGAAAATGGTAGACAACATCAAGAACAACTGGCTTTACAAAGGCCATGTCTATGTCCTGCCCATTAAAATCAGTCCACGGATGATGTGGTACAATAAAAAGATGCTCGACGAATTGGGCGTCACCAAATTGCCGAGAACCTACAGCGAATTTCTGGAGCTGGCCCGCAAAGCGTTCATCCCCGGAAAGCGCTATGGATTATGGATTGATATTCCCCCGGTCTGGTGGAAAAGATGGTTTGATTATATTACCCTTTACTGTGCTGCTTCCGGCGGCAAGGGTTACCTCGACATTGAAAACAAAAAGGCCTTTCTGGAAAATGAAGCGGGTCTGGCGGTAACCGGGTTTTTTCACCGCATATTCGCCGAAGGATTGACCCCTAAATTCAAGATAACCGACGGTTTTGAAAAGGAAGTGTTCCTGGCAGTGCTAAAGGACGCGGGCTTCGCTGTGAAAATTAAAAACCTGTATCCTGACCTGGAATATGTGATCGCACCTTTGTTGGTGCCGGATTTCTACCCGGCCGATCAACCGGTCTATACCCTCGCTGAGCAAAAAGGTATGGTGCTTTTCAATAATTCAATAAAGAAAAAGCAAGCCTGGGAATTTATGCAGTGGTTTTTTACCGAAGAGCATGCTCTGCAGTGGATGGAAACAACCAATTACCTGCCAGCGCGGGATGACCTCATGACCAACGCAGCTTTCAACGACTACTTTGAGCAGAAACCGGCAATGAAAATTTATGCCATGGCGACCCGGCACACCGTACCGTTGGCCTTAACGCCGCAGACCGTGCAAATACAGACTATTCTCAATCGGGAGCTGTGGCAGCCCATCGTTTATGGTACCAAGACGCCCGCGGAAGCAGCGCACGATGCAAATAAGACCATAGAACGAATCATGAAATCAGGAAGATAAATTGTCTTTCTTCCAACAAGGCAAACAAAGCGACCGAATCGGCTATTGGCTGGTTACCCCTTACCTGCTTTTCACGGCAGTTCTTTGGGTCTATCCTTTTTTGTGGGGACTCGTTATCTCTACGAAGAAATGGAACATCATCTCACCCCGTAAAGAATTTGTCGGACTGGAAAACTTCGTCAGGTTATTTCAGGACCCGTTGTTCTGGATCTCAATAAAGAATACGTTCTACTTCATGGTCGTATTTATACCGCTTGCCATTATTTCTTCTTTTATGGTAGCGTGGCTGCTGAATCGCATCAAGTTCTTACAAGCGTTCTTCGCCACCGGATACTTGATGTCTTATGTCTCTGCCGGCGTCGCCTACTCCGTTGTTTTCAGGCTGCTGTTTTCAGGGGATGGTCTCATCAACACCTGGTTAGCCAGGATAGGCGTGACGATACCGTGGTTTTCTGATCCTCGAATCGCCATGGCTTCCATTGCACTCATCGTAGTCTGGAAGTTTCTGGGATATTATGC
>JADFPY010000479.1 GCA_022562085.1 candidate division KSB1 bacterium
GGCTCGATTGCGGTGCGCCCTTTTGGCGGCATGAAGATCGAGCGCACCTGGTTTGCGGCCGACAAGACCGGCTTTCATATGCTCCACACTCTATTCCAAACCAGCCTCAAATATGACCCCATCATAAGATATGACGAATGGTTTGTCACCAAACTTCTGCTGGATGACGGCCGCTGTCAGGGCGTGGTCGCCATCGAGCTGGCCACCGGCAGAATTCAAGCCATCACTGCAAAAGCCGTCATCGTCAGCACCGGCGGCTGCGGTAAAGTTTTTCCGTTTACCACCAATGCGAACATCAAGAATGGCGACGGCATGGCGCTTGCCTATCGCGCCGGGGTGCCGCTGAAGGATATGGAGTTCGTCCAGTACCACCCCACCGGCCTGCCGTTTACCGGAATTCTGATTACCGAAGCATCCCGCTCCGAAGGAGGGTGGCTGCTCAACAAAGACGGCTATCGCTATTTGCAGGATTATGATCTCGGTAAGCCCGAACCCAAGCCGGTTCTGCGCTCGATGGAGCTCGGGCCGCGCGATCGGCTGTCGCAGGCTTTCGTCAAAGAGCAGGAAAAAGGCCGAACGCTGGAAGGGGAATATGGTCATTATGTTCATCTCGATCTGCGCCATTTGGGTGAAAAAGTCATCAATACCCAATTGCCGTTTGTGCGCGAGCTCTGTCTGAAATACGAAAATATCGATCCGGTGAAAGAGATGATTCCGGTGCGGCCGGTGGTGCATTACATGATGGGTGGGATTCATACGGACATTCAGGGTGCAACGCCGATGAAAGGCTTATATGCAGCAGGCGAGTGTGCCTGCGTCAGCATCAACGGCGCGAATCGGCTCGGTTCTAATTCTCTCACCGAATTGCTGGTCTTTGGCGCCCGGGCCGGTAAGGCGGCGGCCCACTTCGCATCTGATCAACAGGATCCCAGCTCAACCCTGGATGCACTGGCAGCCGATGAGGCAAAACGGATCGAAAAGCAATTTTTCAGGAATGACGGAGGAAAAGAAACAATCGCCGTACTTAGAAAAGAGATGCATCAGACCATGGAAGCGGGTGTCGGTATTTACCGCGATCAAGCTTCTCTGAAGAAATCGCAAGAGATCATCCGAAATCTGCAGGAGCGATTCTTAAATCTTGCGATCGCGGATCACAGCTTGACCTTTAACACCGAACTGGTCGCTGCCATCGAGCTTTCGTACATGATCGATGTGGCTGAAACCATTGTGCAATCCGCCCTCAACAGAACGGAATCGCGCGGCTCCCACCAACGCACGGATCATCCAAAACGGGACGACGAGAAATTTCTATCGCATAGTTTGGCATATAAAACCGAAAAGGGAGCGCCACGAATTGAATATCTACCGGTGACTATTACGCGCTGGCCGCCAGGGGAACGGGTTTACGGCAAGTAGGTTTCCACCATTTAATTTTATATTGTTAATAGGTGGAAAGAGTCAACAAATTTTTCCATCTTTTCCTGGTTAATATCAGAATAAGTAGGAAGTTTTCCAGATATATGAAAAGATCGCACGGAAACTTTCCATAGATCCACTATGTTAGCCTGCAACGCGCATGAATACTTATAGCGATCAAAGCATTACCTGGAAAGAAGGCGCGCTCATATTTCTCTTTGTGGCGTGCGGAACTGTGATTTCTTATTTTGCCTTTGATTTTTAACGTCAACGTTGCCCCAGGAAGCATTTTTAATGCTCTTGCCAGCATGGTGTTTAATCTTAATAAAAAATGGTCTTTTGTTTTTGGCCATGATTTTTACTGGCAGCACCACGAGCATATAACAAAAGCTCATAATACTCGTACAAATCTATCTGAACTGAAAATAAATGAGACTCAAACTCCAGATAGGTTTCAGCACAAAATTTCTTCAGAAATAACCTATACAAAACATTTCAAGCACTCTAAATTGAAGCTTGGGTTAGGAGGAGACGCAACGATGTACAGTAAAAATATGGGTCATAACTGGACCGTTTATCTTATGGCTGCACAATCGTTTTAATAATCCACCTTCAACACTACGAATTATAAATGATCTGAAATTTTTTAAGCCAGGAGAGAATACAGTGAAAAAAATTTTTACTCCACGACGTTTGCTTTTGCTGAGTAGTGTTTTGTTTGCTTGGTCGGGAATGCTTTTAAGTGTGGAGATTTACACAGAAAAAGAGGTCAAGGCAGGAGAGTTCGTGGTAAAACACATTCAGGTAAAACAGCTTCACTGTCTCGAACTAGATCTTTTGAATCTTGGTTGGGAAAAAAAGCCCTTTGAAACCATACGTCTTAACATTTCAATAAAAACACTACGACAATTCCTTCAAGAAATAGGTCAACACAAAGCATCGTCTCCCTCC
>JADFPY010000480.1 GCA_022562085.1 candidate division KSB1 bacterium
CATGTTATCTTCTAAACTCGTTCGAATTTGAATATCTCCCACACCTTTTTCATTGATGCTGTCAAGGCCGTTTTCAATTAAATTTATAATCACCCGCCGCATTTTTTCGTGATCGAAATGCAGTTCAGGTAAAGTCCGCTCCAATTCCAAACTTATATTGTTATTTGGGTAGAGCTTTCTGACTTCTTCCACCAGCTCATTTAAATCTCCATGGGAAAGGCTGAGTTTGGGCATGCGGGCAAACTCGGAAAATTCACGAACAAGAGTTCGCAAACTTTCAATCTCGTCGGTTACGATTTCCGAGCATTCTTCCAGCAACTTGCCGTATTCAGGATCGTCGCCCTCATATTTATCCTTCATTTGCTGCACGGTTAGTTGAATGGGGGTGAGAGGATTTTTAATCTCATGGGCTAAAATGCGGGCGATTTCGCGCCAGGCGGCCATTTTCTCAAGGGAGACAACCTGATCCTGCTTTTCTTTCAAAGCGGTGATCATGGTGTTAAATGCATGGACCAGGTCACCAACCTCATCTTTTGAATCCGCCTTCACCCGGTAATCCCAATCGCCTCCGGCAATTTTCTGGGTACCTTTTACCAGACTTAGAAGCGGCGAAGTAATTTTCCGTGAAAAATAAATACCAAGGCCTATAGAAAGCCCAGCCACCGGAATATAAACCACAAAAAAGAAAAGCAGAAAGCCAGAGGTCAATTCTCCTTCAAAAAAGTCCAGAGTTTTAAACATCTGGTTCACTCTCACAATTTGTTTAGAACCGATTGTAAATTCCTCGTCGACAATTTTAGTAACAACTAAAAATCCTTTTTGTTTGCTGTTTGATTTGATCGGTGCGAAAGCAAGAATATGGGCCGGGTCGTTAACAATATCGAGAATTTCAGGGGTTTGTTTTTTCGTTAATTGAACAACGGTATTCTGGTAAATCATCGGATACGCATGTTCCTGGGCGCTGCTTCCGGTGAGCAGCAAATTTCCTTTCAGATCAAATATGTCGATTTTGCCTCCTATCGATTTCGATTCTTCTTCAATCTCAGATGCTCTGCCGTTTCTCTGCTCAAACAATTTTCTTACCCATTCGGAAGATGATAACTCCATTGCTTGTGACAAAGTTTGATCTTTATAAACCGAATAAAGCTCCCGGGAAATTGCAGCCGCCTGGTCCAGGGCCATTTCGACATTTTCATTATACCCGACTTCAATGCTTTGCTGCAAAAGATTTTTGACCTGGTAATAAACCGGATAAATCGGAAGCAACGTGCTAACCAAAAGTGACAGGACGAGTTTTGTACGAATTCGCTTCATTGTTTTAATTCAGCTAATCTAAACGGCCGGGACGAAAACCACTTCGAGCTGAACTGCGAGCCTTTTTTTTTGTTCACAAAAAAGGAGACGAGTTTGTTTATATTTAATGAAAATCCGCTGGAACGATTGTCAGAGGCGATCGCTTCTTCAGACTGATTTGGGTTTTCCAGCCAGTATGAAACTTTGTTTGCCTGATGCGCCGAAATCGGCACAATTCCAACCCGGATCTGAATTGTATAATTTTGGTTCGCGGTCAATAAACCTTTTGAAATTAAGACCACATTCAGCAAACGGTTGGCCGCTTGCTTGACTTGTTCAAACTCAAAATAAACCTCCGTGGTATCCGGGCTCCGGACGACATAGCGCTCTTCCCAGACATCGAACTCAATGCTTCGTGAAATCGGTTTGCGAACAATTTGTTTGGTTCCTTCGAGAAGCTTAATTTGTATTTCAACAATTGAAGGCAAGCCGCTTTGAATGGTTCCGACGATTTTTCTTGAAAATAAATTCTTAAAATCGGCGGAAACCAAAAGGGAATCACCGCTCAATTTTGGCGTAATCCGTTCTACCCGGATCTCACCGCCCGCCTGAGCAAAAGCAAGCGAAGGAAAGGTGACGGATATTAGAATAAATATGAAAGACTCTGTAACAAACTTTCTCAAAAAGTGTGCCCTAAAGAAATATGTGCCTTAAAGTCGTTTTCATCAAATTTATTTAAAGGGAAACTAAAATCGAACCGGGTGACGCCAATCACCGGCAGCCTGACCCGAACCCCCACCCCAAATGAAGCAAAGAAATCTTCCAACCTGGGGTCTTCACCTGGCATCCAAATGCCGCCGGCATCGAAGAAAACAACGCCAGAAGATTTATGATACGGAAAATTTTCCGTTGTGAGCGGAAAACGAAATTCGGTGTTGGTTAAGATCAGCTTGGTGCCGCCGCCCAGAGGTGTTAAACGGCTGAACGGGTAACCACGAATGGAGTT
>JADFPY010000481.1 GCA_022562085.1 candidate division KSB1 bacterium
TTTTTTGAAATGAGCCACTCGACCGGCATGTCCTCATTAAAATCAGGATCGCCCAAGTAGTGCGCTCGATCCGCAAAGCCCTTTCGCATTGATTCCGCTACCAAATGGATGTAAGCGGCCGAGTTGTGCCCCAACTCTGTGAGTTCGTAGCCTTCCAAAATATTCAGCATGATGGACAACGTGATGCCTCCCGAACTGGGCGGCGGCATTCCCGTAATCGTGTACCCCCGATAAGTTATTTCGATCGGCTTGCGAATGACCGGTTGATAAGCTGCCAAATCCTTGTTAGTAATCAAACCGCCGTTTGCCTGCATATCCGATGCAATCAATTCGGCGGTTTTCCCTTTGTAAAATCCGTCCCTGCCTTTTTTAGAAATTCGTTTTAAGGTTTCTGCCAAATCTTTTTGCTTAAAGATTTCGCCGGGCTGAAACGGGCTGCCATCTTTTTTCAAAAATTTCTTGGCGGAGGCCGGATATTTTTCAAATCTTTCCTTATTGGCCACTAAATCTCGATGAAACGCATAGGAAACCGGAAAGCCCTTTTCGGCTAATTTAATCGCCGGTTTTATCACGTCTTTTAATTTCATCGTGCCGTATTTCTCGAGGGCCAATGTGAGTCCGGCCACGGTTCCCGGCACGCCAATTGCAAAATAGCTGTTGTGATTCAAACCTTTAATCAGCTCGCCATTTTCATCCAGATACATTTTTTCGTGCGCGGCCAATGGGGCTTTTTCGCGATAGTCGATTGCCGTTGTGCTGCCGTCTGCAAACCGGATGACCATGAAACCGCCGCCGCCGATATTCCCTGCGGCGGGATGCACAACTGCCAGCGCAAACCCGGTTGCAACTGCTGCGTCAACCGCATTTCCGCCTTTTTTGAGAATTTGCACCCCTACCTCAGAGGCGATTCTGTTTGTAGAGACGACCAAGCCGTTTCTGGCATAGACTGGCCATTTTTCGGCGTAAACGAAGTCACAATTAAATAGGAAAATGCTGAGGAAAGTTAAGATCAGAAAACATTTCAAAAGTTTTTTCATGTGTTGTTGTCGCCTCTTTTGTTAAAAAACCGGATGTGTGAAATTTATCCAGAAAATTTTACTTTACAATCTCCAATAATTCGACCTCAAAAATCAATGTTGCGTTCGGACCAATTGTCGGCGGACTCCCGCGCTGCCCATACGCCAGATTCGAAGGAATAAACACGCGGTATTTGCTGCCAACGTTCATCAGCTGCAGGACTTCGGTCCAGCCTTTAATCACGCCGGTGACGGCGAATGTTGCCGGCGTGCCTCTTTTATAAGAGCTGTCGAATTCAGTGCCGTCAATCAAAGTGCCGGCATAGTGCACCTTCACTCGATCCGTTTTTTGTGGTTTAGCGCCGCTGCCTTCTTTCATGACTTCGTATTGTAAGCCGCTGGCAGTGGTCGTGACACCTGCTTTTTTCTTATTCTCCGCCAGAAAAGTCTCTCCTTCTTTCAAATGTTTCTCCCCAAGTTTTGTTGACTTTTCATTCGCTTTCGTCCTCAGCAAAGTAGTGAACTCGCTACGAAATCGCTTGATCTCAGCCGCGGTTAACAGGGGAGTTCTGCTTTCAAGTGTATCCTTTACCCCCTGAATAAAAGCCGCATAGTCGATCTCCTCTGCCGCTGGTTTTAAACGGGCGCCAATGTTGGCACCTAAAGCATAAGACATCTTTTCCGACTTGGTAGTCAATTCGGTTTTTTCGGTTTCCTGAGCGCATGATGAGAATGAGAGACACAAAACCACGGTTAGAATCCATAGGGAAATCTGTTTCATTTGAAACTCCTTTCTATTATCAATTATTGTTTAACTTTCTAATACGGGATGCTTTAAATGGAAATCGGTCGCATCCTGGTAGGCTTTGGCGACGGCTAAAGTTTCGGCCTCTCCGAAGAGCTTACCCATAAAAGTGATGCTCGTTGGCGTTCCTTTCTCAGTAAATCCATTGGGTAAAACAATGGCTGGGTGTCCGGTGAGATTGGTCATGGCTAAATTGCTGCCACCGTAAGAAGGAATCAGATAAACATCCACTTCAGACATGAGTTCGGCCATCTTTTCCATCAGCATAGTTCTGGCACGATTCGCCTGGATGTATTCCACTGCGGGAATCATCCGAGCTTTACGGAAGGAATTTGGCCAGGCATTCTTTATCTGACGCACAAGAAGCTCATCTTTGTTGCTGCGTGTGAGCTCATCGAAAGCCGCTGCAGCTTCTGCGCCGAGAATGAAGGAGAGCGCCCGGACGGGAAATTCGGGTAATTCAATT
>JADFPY010000482.1 GCA_022562085.1 candidate division KSB1 bacterium
AATTTGGAGCAAATTACAAGTAAAAATTAACAAAACGAAGCGCCAAAAAAAACAAGAGTTGATATAAGTTAGGGAGGTAAGAATGACAAAAGACCATTGTTTTATTATTTATATTTTTATAGTTATATTTTGTTTTTTCTCTCAGCTTTCGGCTCAGGAGCCTCAAAAACTCGCCATAAAATGTGGCAAACTGATCGATGGGGTTGGCAATAAACCGGCCACAAATGCAGTTATTCTGATAGAAGGTGAAAGGATCATCGCAGTTGGCCAGGCCGTAAATATCCCATCCGATGCGACGGTGATTGATCTAAGCGATTTTACCGTCCTCCCCGGCCTTATCGACACGCACAGCCACATTTGTCTGACCCCGGATTATACGGATAAAAATCCGGTCTTGTATAAATCCATTCCCTACCGAACCATTGAGGGTGTTCGCGCCGCAAGGTTAAATCTGGAAGCCGGGTTCACTGCCATGCGCGATGTTGATTCCGAGGGTGCGAATTTTGCCGACGCCGCCATCCGGGACGCCATCAATGCAGGACTAATTCCGGGTCCGCGGCTGCAGGTTTCAACCATGGCGATTTCGATTACGGGCGGGCATATGAATATCGCCGGACTGGCACCGCATATCGAGGTTCCACAGGTTGCTGCAATTGCCGACACACCGGGTGAAAAAATAAAAGAAGTGCGCCGCCAAATTAAATACGGCGCCGATTGGATTAAAATTTACACAACCGGCACGCTCCGGCATATAAATCCTGAAACGCTCGAGCCGCTTTCCCAGATGACCGTCGACGAGATAAAAATGATTGTGGAAGAATGTAACCGCTGGAATGTACCGGTTGCGGCACACGCCTATGGCGGAGAAGGCGCCACCAACGCCATTCTCGGCGGCGTGCGGTCCATTGAACACGGCTTTTTTCTAAATGACGAACAGTTGCAGGAGATGGCAAAGCGCGGCACGTTTTGGTCGCCGACGTTTAGTGTTTACGTTCAGGAGTTTAAAGAACACCCGGATGATCCGCTTCTAAAAAAAATTGTTAAAGCACATGAACTCACCTTTCAAAAAGCCATGAAGCTGGGTGTAAAAATTGCTTTTGGCACTGATGTCGGCGCCTTTGACCACGGCACGAATGCAAGAGAATTTCAGCTCATGGTGGATTACGGCATGACGCCCATGCAGGCCATTAAATCAGCCACCGGTACTGCAGCCGACCTCATGCAGTGGCAAGACCAAATCGGCAGCGTAGAAGCCGGCAAGTTTGCTGATTTGGTCGCTGTGAAAGGCAATCCGCTTGACGATATTGGCCTTTTGCAGAACATTTCTTTTGTGATGAAGGGTGGGGTTGTTGTTAAAAATGAGACTGTGGAGGGTTTAAGTCCAGTTGTGGATAAGTGAAAGTGATTTTACATGCAGGTCTTCCTGCTTGGCAGAAAAGAGACTACTTTGTACCCTTAGTATGTGGCCATTTGGCTGGCAGTCATCACTACCATAGTCGTAGCGTTTGTTCAACCGCGTGGAGGTTTGATTTAATTCATCAGAATAAATTGTGACATCATAATCCTTGTGATTTTGAATCAAGAAGATTAAATTTATGCTCTCGTTAGAGAGGAAGGAGGGACAATGTCGATTTTTCAAGATCGAATGATTCGGGCTGCAAAGTTAGATGTAAACCTGTACGAAGAAGTCGAAGCGGACAAAAACGCCATGCCACAGGCGATGGGGGTGGTTGTTTTATCCAGCGTAGCTGCTGGAATTGCTTCCTTTAGTGTTGCGGGGGTCGGTGGGATTTTAATGGGAACCGTAGCGGCTTTAATCGGCTGGTATGTTTGGGCTTTTATTACTTACATTATTGGCACAAAACTCCTACCCGAGCCTCAAACTTCCGCAGATCACGGCGAGCTTTTGCGCACAATCGGCTTTTCGAGTTCACCGGGTGTGATACGGATATTAGGAATTATTCCCGGGCTTTATTGGCTCGTTTCCATCGTTGCATCAGTTTGGATGTTAGTAGCGATGATTATCGCCGTTCGGCAGGCTCTCGATTACAACAGTACCTTGCGTGCCGTAGGCGTTTGTCTTATCGGATGGGTTATCCAGGCAATCTTTTTGGCACTCATGTTTTCGATTTTTGGCCGGGCTTGATAGTTTGATAAGACTGTTAGCCAGTTTCTGTAGATCATTACGTATTGAGTGGTAGACAGATCCGTAGACTTACTTGTTAGGTTCTTGGTTAATAATGAATGAGTGCAACCATAGCTTAAATAATTTCATGGC
>JADFPY010000483.1 GCA_022562085.1 candidate division KSB1 bacterium
CTAATAGAAAAGCGACTCTCTGTTGCTTTGCCTTTTTGGAAAAGTCTCTGATAAGCTTGGGAGTGATTTCATGCGCTAAATAACGGAGTTGGTCATAGCGACCACGCGAGCAAAACGTCTCAGGAAGGGCAATTAATTCGGCTCGACGACGAATGGCGAGATCGATTTTTTGATGGATTCGGTCGAGATTCTTTTCTGAATTGCCTCAATTGGGTTTGGCCTGGCCAATTAGGAAGAAATACTGATTAGCCCTCTTGGTTCAGGTAATGAGGCAGATTTGAAAACTGAGGTTGAGCCGTTAATATGTTAATTCGTTTGAGGAAAATAATCGTGAGGTTCTTTTAAAATTTTTGGATGTGTTTTTTAAACGGTAGAAAAAGGTTAGGTAGGGAACAGGCATGCCTGTTCCCTACTGTGTATTTTCTAAGATTTCGTGTAATCAACAACCTCTTGCCAGACACGTAGCACATTACCGCTTAAGATTTTTTTGATGTCTGCTTCAGTATAGCCCCGTTTCAGCAAATGGTAAATCAAGTTGGGATAGTCCGCAACTGATTTCAGACCGGCTGGCAGCGTATCCCCGACGCCGTCAAAGTCAGAGCCGAGGCCCACATGATCGATTCCTGCTACTTTTACAACGTGGTCGATATGGTCAACCACATCGTCAAGGCTCGAATAAGGAAACGGATTGGCCTGGTTGTATTGTTTCATTTCTTCCAGAAGCTTTGGATGATTTCCATCGGTTATTGAGTTCTCGCTCATAAACTTCGACCTGTGGCCCCACATTGTACCCCCTTTTTCGTAAGCCAATTTGGTGAGGAAATAAGAACTGAAATTGATCTGAATCACTCCGCCTTTTTCTCCCAGCGCTTTCAACATATTGTCGCCGACATTTCTTTCCATTCCGGGGGTAAAATGCCGGCAGCTTGAATGCGAGCAAATCGGCGGGACTTTGGATTCTCTTAAAACCTGATAAAACGTTGAATCAGAAACATGTGAGAGGTCTACCATAATGCCAAGCCGGTTCATTTCGGCAACGACTTTCCGGCCAAATGGGCTCAAGCCGTTCCAATCTTTATTGTCGGGATCGAAAGAAGAATCACAAATCAAATTCTTCTTGCCATGGGTGAGAGTGATATACCGAACACCCTTTTTATAGAAGTATTCAACGTTCGACAAATCGTCTTCGATAGCCGAGCCGTTTTCCATTCCATAAGGAAATGAAATGAGCCCTTTCTCAAAGTTTCGTTTTACATCATCGGGAGTGATGGCTGGTGCAAATTTATCCCAATTTGTTGCGACAATGCTGTCCATCATGGCTATTAATTTTTCAGCATGTTTTTTGGAAGCCCCGGCTTCTTTTTGGTAATCTGCCGGGATATAAATCGACATGAAAGGCACGTCCAATCCGCCTTGTTTCGCGCGGGGATAATCGAAGTCTCCGACCTCAGTTGCCTGGGAGATGTCATCCATTTTTTGTTGCTCAACCAGTCTATACGGCACATCGACATGCCCGTCCAAAATAATAGTTGACTGGGCAATTTTCAGAGCTTGCTCATAAATGCCGGGGTCGTAGCCTTCCGGCACGACTGATTTTTGCTGACAACTTAAAACAAGAATTGATAACAGGACAATTAATTTAGTTTGTAACATATTTCCTCCGTTTTTTTTAGACATTTTAAATAAACTTCTTTTAAAAGTGAAAACCGTTTAAAATCTTTGGACACAGAGAACACTGAGAATCACAAAGAACCCGGAGATTTAAATTTATTTTTCTGATGATACCATCTTTCAAAGGTTTTGCATATAAAAAAACAATATAGCCACGGATTCGCACAGCGCGGCGAAGCCGCAACAAAAAACTTGTAAATTAAGCCACCGATTAACACCGATGTGCACGGATAAATGTAGTTAAAGTGTGAAAACCTTTAAAGATATTTTAATTGCTCAGTTACCTGGTTAATTCATAAATTTCCATTTCAGGCAAAAAACTTCAATATTGTCATGCCCGACTACTCGGGAATGACGACTTTTATGGTTTGTGAATTATTCAGGTTAATAGAAAATGAAAAATAATAAAAAAAATAATATTCAAAACTTAGAGTCCATAAATCTGTGTTTTATCAGTGAGAATCCGTGGCTAAAAAACTTTGCAAAAAAAAACACAATGTTGCAGATTTGTAGTACGGATAAAGCACGGCTTTAATAAATTTAGTTTTAAATTTCACTTTTGTAACTTACAAATTTCTACAATTTCAAATGGCGTTTCATGGTTT
>JADFPY010000484.1 GCA_022562085.1 candidate division KSB1 bacterium
GCAATATTGAAAACCCGATCTTTATAAAGTTGGTAGAGCTCGAATTGCGCTTTGCGCTCGCCTTTGCAACAGCGCTGCACCAGCTCCAAATCGATGCTACCAGATTCGTCGCTCTTTTTCGCGTGAAAAACGTTTTTGTTTTTATTCAGTCTAATCGCCGCTTGCAGCAAATTGTCTCCGTCGGTTTAAATCTCGAGATTCGATTTGTAAGACACAGTTTGTTGAGAGAGAGTTGCTTGGGAATTTAAATTTTTTTTTATTAGGGGAAAGATATTTTCGAAGAGCGTAGAGCGAAAAAGCGAAGAGCGCACAAAGACATCGCTTCTCGCTCAACGCTTTTCGTTCTGCGAGTCGGTTTGAACACTATAATATAATATGGAAATTCAATAAAAGGTAGGATAGTTCGCAAGAAAGACTTTATTTATAAAGCTCCCGGCCAATTTTCCTTTGTTGCAATCAAATCAAAAATCTTATCGTTGAGTTTACTGCCATTGTCGCTGTTTGTCATTACAACCAAACCCACACCGGAATTGTGCGCGATCATCAAACACCGGAAGCCCTCATTAGCGCCGCCCTGCCCGAAATATTTTTCTGCACTAACCTGGTAAATCTCTAAGCCTAAACCATAACTTCCAACAACAACGGGAGACATCATCTTTTGCACCATCTCCGTTGTCAGAACTTTATTTGATTCTCCGCGCAAGGAGCGTTGCAGCTCAATCAGAAACAAAGCTAAATCGTTAGGTGTGGTCCAAAGGCCGGCTGCCGCCATTTCAGGATAAATGTGATGTTTGCTGGGTACAACGTTTCCATTTGTATAATGTCCTGAACTCGCGTAGCTTACTTCTTGTGCCGGTAGAGGTTGGGCAAATGCACTGTTTTGCATCCCAAGCGGGCCAAGCACCAGCTCTTGCAGAATTTGTGGAAATGGTTTTTGTTCGACATCAATTAAAGCCTGCTGCATAATACAAAAGCCGCCGCCGGAATACTTGAATTCGCGACCCGGCATCCGGTCCACAAAAATGACCGGCGAGTTCGCAGGCGAGGCTCCATTTAAAACCTCTACTAAAGACGGAACCGGTTCAGTGTAGCGATAACCACGAAACCCGTGCACGGTCGTGCCCGCCGTGTGGCTGATGAGCCTTCTCAACGTCACTTTTTCATTAGCCGTAAATTGATTCTCCGGCACTTTCCACGTGGTCAACTTTGAGTTGATATTTTCTCAAACAAAATTTTTCCATCCTGCACGAATTTTACCGCTGCCATGGCAGAAACCGATTTACTGATAGAAGCCGCCTGAAACAGAGTCTCTCCGGCAACCGGTTCCTGAGTTTGCACATCTTTGACGCCGTAAACCTGAAAATAATCGATCTGGAAATCTTTAATCACAGCGATACTTACACCGGGCACATTATAAAATCCATAAGCGCCGGAATGTCGTTTAAATCGGTGGCTGTGGGCGCTGTTGGATTTTCCGAGCTGCAGCCCCAGAAATTCTGTAATAAAACCGCAACGACAATAAATCGGGTAAAAATTAACCTCATGGCTCCTCCCTTAAGATTAACTGACACAGACAAATGCACATCCGTCATTCATACACCCGAAATCAGGAATTCCCTAGCTGCTATTTACTACCGACCATCAATTTTTACAGTTAATCCGGATCGGGATTTAATCTTCCGCCCCGCACGGTTCCACCCAAAACTAATCCTGCTCCGATCAGTACCAAATTCTTAACAATGTATTGCCCTTCAATCGTCAATCCATAAGGAAAAACATTCCACACAACATCAGGTAAAATTAACAGTGGCAGAGCGGTTCCGGGCATTTGTAAAAACAAGAGCAACAAAGTTAACCGCATAAACTTTCCCGTAATCAGCCCAACACCGATTAGCGCTTCCCAGGTGGCAAGAATCGGAATAAAAATATCAGGATCAATAAAGTAGACCGTATTACGAACTAAATTTTCGGCCGGACTTAACCCCGGAAAAAACTTAAGCACCCCAAACCAAAAGAAAATAACCCCAAGTGCGACTCGCAAAAAAGTTAAACCCGTAAAAGCCATCCAGCGTGTGACGGACTGATCAATTTTCTTGAAGTATTTTTCGACGACTGCTTCTTCGGTTAATTTCAATGCTCGTAACCTTTCAAAACTTAAGAGTTTTCGATCATTAACGTGCGTTTAAAAGTCCACCGAATTATAAAGTAAAGACCAAGTCCAATCGGACCAAACATCAAAGTCAGACCTAAACAA
>JADFPY010000485.1 GCA_022562085.1 candidate division KSB1 bacterium
GTCGTCGCTTTGCCGCAGTGATCTCACGGATTCCCGGAACATTTCAAAAGTTTGTTCCATCATGCGATGAGAATCATTTATGGCCTGAGCCAGAGAGTTATCTCCCTTCCAAAGTTCATACAATTCTTTAAATAACCCGTTGTGCAGAATTAAGAGAAGGCATATTTGATTTCATTAATTGGTTTTTTGTTATGGAATTTATTGACAAATTGCGCGAGCGTTAATGAGACAATTTTTGAGATAATTCTTGTTGCCAGTCCTAAGAAACTTTTTGCATAATTGCGTTTAATCATGAATTGGTCACAAAGTTGCGAGAAGAGAGTTTCAATACGCTTTCTTAGTTTTCTAAAAATCTGTGGATACTCTTGAAAGTCTTTTTGATTCATTCTTTTAGGCGTTACCAGGCGAACACCTTGAGTTTGGAAAAGTTCGAGCTGTATTTCTGCACTCAAATATGCTTTATCCCCTAAGAGAATACACTGTGAGATGTCTTCTTTAATATCTTGTAAATAATGAATATCAGCTATGCTCGCTTTGCTCAAATCAACCTTTTTGAAGACACCACTAACACCGCATAGTCCATGAAGCTTGTACCCGAAATAGGTGTTTTTCTGAGCAGCACAATAGCCATAATCGGGTGCTGTGTCAAAGTTTTCTTTGCAAATCCGAACCCGTTTGGCTCGAGCAAAGCGACAGACTTCAATCGGGAATGAATCTACAATGAGAGCATCTTCATCAGGGGATATTTTTTCTGATAAGTATTCTAAAACTGTATTGAAGTAATGACGTAACGACCTTCTTCTACGATTAAATGCTGAACGTTCAATGAGCCCATTTAAAGAAAAAAAAGCAGAATCTTTTATGAGATCAAAAAGCCTGTTTTCGCTATCCAGGGATAGAAATTCGGCTGCAAGTGCTAAAGTAATCACTTTGACATCAGAAAACTTTGGATTTCGGCCAATTTTCGGTATATTACCCTTGTTGTCAATGTGGTCGCCTAAAGCTTCTGTGATAATTGGCAGCATTTGTTTGAAGATTATTTCGATTTTGCGCATTACCTATTCTCCTATTTATATTAAGTTTATTCCACTTTAATATAAGGATAAATAGGCTAATGCGCACTATTTTTTTATCCTAATCAATTCTGCACAACGGGTTAAGGTTAACAACTAATAAAAAATTTAATTAGATTAATTACCAAGTTTTTCTTCAAGCATTGCTGCTGCTTCTGTCTCAGAAAGATTAGCCAATTTCACGAGCAGCTCTGCAGTCTTTTCAATTTTAAATCTTTTCTCCGGATCTTGAAAAAGCATTTCAGTCAACTCGGCAACGGTAGGCATTTCGAAAATAGTCCGCAATGGCACTTCAACCTGCAAGGCATCTCGAATTCTGGAGACGAGCCGGGTAACCAAAATTGAGTGTCCCCCCAGTTCGAAAAAATTATCATAGACGCCGACTTTTTCAATATCGAGAATTTCTGTCCAAATACCCGTTAAGACTTCCTCAACCTGGTTGCGCGGCCCAACAAAAGTTTCTTCCAAATCGGGACGGGCGCGATCGGGTTCCGGGAGAGCCTTTCGGTCTACTTTACCATTAGGAGTCAGGGGTAAAGATTCCAGGAAAACGAAAATTGCCGGCACCATAAACTCTGGAAGTCGTTCATTTATGAAACTGCGCAATTCCGTAATTTTGGGCTGCTGGCTATTTTCACGCACAACATAAGCGACTAGCCGTTCCTCTCCGCCAGCCGGCGTCTCTTGTTCGGAAGAAGTGTCTTTGGCAACAATTACGTTTTCCTTCACTGCTGCATGTTGATTTAGCACCGTCTCAATTTCTTCAAGCTCAATGCGATAGCCGCGGATCTTGACCTGGTGATCGGCACGTCCCAGAAACTCAATATTACCGTCCGGTAGATAGCGAGCCAAATCACCAGTCCTGTAGAGCCGTGCTCCGGGCTCGTCCCCAAAAGGATTCGGAACAAGTTTATCTGCAGCAAGCTCCGGTCTATCTAAATAGCCGCGCGTCAATCCAGGTCCACCGATGTAAAGTTCTCCAGGTACGCCGACAGGAACCGGCCTCATATTAGCATTCAGCAGATAAATTTGCGAATTAAGAATAGGATTGCCAATAGGCACTTGCGTCTCTAACTTTTGAGCGCTGCAATCATAGACACTAGACCAAACCGTACCTTCTGTTGGTCCATATTCATTAAACAACTTAGTTTTGACAAATAGCTCGTTG
>JADFPY010000486.1 GCA_022562085.1 candidate division KSB1 bacterium
AAGGTTGAGGTCCACTTAAAGTTATATTGTTTTTTGCAGTTGCAGTTTTTCCTGAATCCACAAGTTTATAAGAGTGTCACCGGAGACCCCGCGATTTTTTGCGACTTTTTCCATTTGTTCCGAAAGCTTTTTTTCCACGCAATAGTAAGTTTTCTCGGATTCAATATCCACTTCGAATTTAACTTCTTTTGTCTTATCCAGTAGTCGGACAAATCATGAGTGTCCCAAAAATCGGCAATTTCCTGATAACTCGTAGCTTGTGAGATGGGACTTTTATTTTTTGACATATCTTTGCCTTTCTTTTTTGGTCATGTCGCGCGCTGATAAAATTAACGCATGCTTGTTTTGTATACAGCCAAAATATTCCTCCGATTTTCAAACGAACATCTCTCTACTTAAATTTTTCCTTCGCACAAATCTGAAATTGGAAAACACAGATCATAATCATTCCAAACCAAATCTCCGTATTCGATTTTGAATTGCTTAAACACATCCGGATTCATATACTTTCTAATTTCAGGGTGTCGAGAGTTTCTAAGAAATGGTTCAAAATCAACTAGCCTTTCATTGCAGTCATTAAACTTTAGCCGTATTCGATAGTTTGAAAGATATTCAGCTTGAGTAATCTCGATGGTATCTTGTTCGAGTTTCATTTTATTGTTTAAAGAATCGGCAACAAAGGGTGTATCATCTTCATCGATATCTTTGCACAACCTAAATGCTTTTTTCTTGTTGTCTTTTGATATTGTGGCCTCACTTACAAAACTGATTTTCTGGAAAATTCTGTACATCAGTTCGAGCAATTCTATGTCTGACAATTTAGAATGCTTTAAAAGCTTTTCTTTATTGTTAAATATTTCTACAAAAACAAAATTAGGAGCGTAATATTTTACGTCCCTTTCGAAAAATTTATCCCGAATGGCTGAATGTTTATCAAGCAGAATCGAGAAGATGATATTGGTATCAATTACGACCACACCTATTCACCTTCTAAAAATTCTGCTTTGTTCTTCTTCCACCAATCCTGTTTGATGCTTTTGGACAGTTTTAAAATTTCCTCATCAAAATTGGCCTTCTTAATGAGGTGCTCAACTCGAAATTTGTTGAGCAAATTCGTCAAAAAATCGATATCGACAGATTTCTTATCTATTGAAATGATGATTTTGTCATCTGTGCTTTTGACTTCAATTGCTTGCATAATGCTTACTCCCAATCGTTTTAATCTTTCTTAAATCTCAAAATCAATTTTGGTAAGATAAAAAAAGTTAAATTCATTGAGTAAATTACCAGCCGTTTCCAGGCAATGTACTTCAAAGCTTTTATTGTTGTTCATTCATTTAGTCCTATAAATAGGTTTAAAAGTAGAGTATTTCAGCTTCAACATTACTTCCGATAATCAGGGTTATCGGTAATAAAAATATACCACTTTTTTTGTTTTCAAACAAGAAAAAATGATGAGGTGTCAGGGGAGATAATTAACCTGCAAAACCGCCAAAAATGCCGTCGAATTTAGTTATGAGGCTGCGGCGGTTGAAACCCTTGTTAGAACTATTGCTGTTATGCACTCGTCTATCTTACCTTGTGTTTCAGAAACGCGATTTTGATTCTTCCTTAAAGAAACAATTAAAAGTCAAAGAATTAAATTCGCGACACCTTACACATTTCAAACAATTTAGGCGTTTAGCGCCAATCATCGACAAAATTTTGTCGATGATTTTGATTGACAATCTACAATTCGAGAAGTACAGACTCTTTTTGAAAATCGCAAATCGTAGAGCGCATATCGTAAATCGTATATGTTCGAGTCCAGAATCTGATATACGATATATGATCGACGTCCCGGACGGCCGGGATTTACGATCTACAGTCCGCGCTTTTCTCTTTTCGGTTTGACAACTGCCCCGAAGGGGCCACGTCGTCCGCACGAAGTCGCGGACGACGCTTAGATATAGTATAACATAAAGGACGTTATGTTATACTATATGGTATGGGTAAGGAACTGGTAAAATTGGCTAACAATCTGCCGGCTGAGATGGGCTCGGGGGCGATTCCGGCCATTGTGCTGGCAACCGGTGAAAAAGGCGCCTATCGGTTTTTAGAGTTTTTTGCCGCTGACATCCGCAACCGGAATACGCGGATGGCTTACTATCGGGCAGCCTGTACCTTTTTTGAGTGGTGCCGGC
>JADFPY010000487.1 GCA_022562085.1 candidate division KSB1 bacterium
TAAAGTCCTTTGACTTCAGTTTTGAAAATATGCTTCGGATAGGAGCTAAGTCTATTCACGTCTACAATAATTACCTCACCATAATAATATTCAAAATGCTCTTTAAGATTCTGGACGAGTTGCTTCTTTATTGATTTTCTATGGCTTAAGACCTTTTCGGGTGAAGGTCTTTGCATTGATTCTACTATCCATTTTATCAATGACAGGTAGTGTCAAAAGTTCTATGAAAGAAAGGGAGGTTTTCTGAAAGCATGAGCATGAGTGTTTGATAGCTGATAAGTGAATGCGTTTATAAGGCATGGGCAGAGTTATGATAGTAAAAATAAAGAAGCCCCCATCATCCATCAGGGGGCTTGTGAGCCATGACTTCATAACTCCGCAGCCGGCTATCCCTTGGCGGGTCGCTCGCCAGCGTTGTCCGCTTCCGTTTCACCGGTTAGAGGTAAATGTAAGGATTTAGTTCTTTGAAATCAAGAAAGCGTGTAGGTTTGCCTTGCCATCTCGATAACTTTGCACCATTTTGCCTGGATTGTCTCGAGGAGATTGATTTCTGTTTTTGGGATGGGGACTTTATATCCCAGCGCCATATGGGGTCTTAGGAAGTTGTAGTAGGTGACAAAGAGGGTGGTTAGGGCAACGGCGCCATTGGTTGATTTAAAGCCGCTGGCCGCCCGGATGTGGTATTTGTAGGTACGATTGAGTCTTTCGATCATTTGTTTGAAATGTCGATTGAGCTCGGATTCATCGTCGAGATTTTGTAAGCCGATCACTTTGTAATGTTGAATTTGGTTATCTTCGTCACGTTTTTCATTGATGAAGTGCAGGCCAGCCGGATAGGATGGATTGCCGTCGGTAATCAGAGCGAGTTTTTGATTTGGTTTTGCTGTTCTGATGGCCTCGGTCATAGCGGTAGTTGCCGGGAGGGTGTCGCGCGAGTCGGCAACATGATAGGCGGTGATTTTGCGATTTTCAGATGAGATAAAGAAGAAAGTATAAGCATGCTCGCCAGCGATTTTGATGTAGGTTTCGTCGCCGCTATTATCGTCGTCAATGTCGCCTTTGAAAGCTATGTTGAAGTGATGGCAGTAGGGTGCGGCGGCTTCGGCATAGTTGAGCACGGTTTGATAGGAGATTTGAATCTTAAAGACTTGTCTCAGGATTTGGGCGGTTTTTCTGGCAGCAATTGCAAACGAGACATGAAATGTCAGCACCAGCCCGAGGACGTTGGCTGAGTTGTAGATTTTATCAAGGTCGACTTTTGAGCTTTCTGGAGCAGCGTGCATCAGGTGTTCTTTGTTAAAATGGTACTCGCGGTATTGATAGTGTAGCTTGAATTGCGATGATTTCGTCTTCCGGAGTTCTTTTTCTTGTGGATTGAGTTTGGCCAAGGCCATCAGATAAGCAGGGCAGTTGTCATTATCGCATTTGTAGCTGGTGCAGAGTTGTTTTTGTTTCCATCGATAAAGGGCATGCTGGCAATGGGGACACCAGTATTTGGTTTTGGGTTTTCTAAATGGCTTGCCGAGTTGTGAAACGCCGCTACAAACCTTGCAACGCACCTGGCTTCGGAGCTTGCCGTCATTGAAATAGAGAAACTGGGCTGGCGCGCCACAATGAGGACATGTGGCATCAGGCACTTTGCCCTTTGGGTTGCGATGAGAGATAGGCAAAAGCGACTGACCATGGACTTGCTCAAATTGAGCCAGCAGCTCGCGCCAGTCTAATTGTGGTTCCGAAGGCGGCGGCTTTACCAGTGGCCTGAGCGGGTCTACATAGAAGTCCCGGTAGTTCGGATGTTTTTTTTAAAATCGTCTTTTGGTTTCACCTCAGGATTGCGGTTAGACAGGATGTCCTGAAGTTCGACGACAATACGTTCGATTTGCTCTCGGTTAAATTTGGAGCAAATCCATAAAACAAAACGGGAAATACGATCCATAGAAATCCTCTCCTCATATCCTCTAAAATTAAGGGGAGGGTGAGAAAAAAGCAAGTAATTCCTGATAAATAATAAACTTAGTCCTTATATAAAGTAAAAACTTTTGACAATACTTTTCTAAGGAATGGGAGGCAACACATGAAAATTTTCAAATTATTTTTGTTGGCTGCTTTAATCGTTGTTTTAAGTACCCCCACGCTCGCCCAGGAAGCAGCAGAGGACAGTGTCGTTTATGGTTGGA
>JADFPY010000488.1 GCA_022562085.1 candidate division KSB1 bacterium
TTTCGAGAATTTATCTACCAGTGGATCGAAGATGCCGCAGAGATTGGCGCGGATGTTCTATTTTGGGACGAGCCGCACTTTTTCATTGATTTAAAGGAAAAAGGCAAATATGATATCTGGTACTGTAAATGTGGCAGTTGCAGTTTAAAATTCAAAAACCAGTTTGGAAAAGATATCTTTGAAGCCCGGCGGGAAGAGATCATCGAGTTTCGTGAGGGGTGTGTTGTCGAGTTTTTGCAAGAGTTGTGTCAGCAAACAAGAAACCTGGGCATGAAGAACGCCGTGTGTCTCTTGCCTTTTAAAGAAGATAGTATCGGCCTTTCCGATTGGTCAAAAGTTGTGGCGATTGACAGTCTCGATATTTTTGGTACCGATCCCTACTGGGTTTTTTTCAATGAAAACCTGCAGGAATATGTCGGCCGGTTTTCTCGTGAGGTTCATGAACTTTGTGAACAGTATAATAAGGAAGGGCAAATTTGGATTCAGGCCTATAAAATTCCAGCGGGCCGGGAAGAGGAATTAAAAGAGGCGATTGCGGTTGCTTATGCTGAGGGTATTCGCAATCTTGCTGCCTGGAGTTATTATGGGAATGCTTATATGTCTTATAACCGCAGCGATAATCCGCAGAAGGTTTGGGATGTTCTGGGGAATGTTTACGGTGAGCTGCAGCGCGGTGAATGGGAATGAAATGATTGGCAAAACCATATCTCACTATAAAATCATTGAAAAGCTCGGCGAAGGCGGCATGGGCGTTGTCTACAAAGCAGAGGATACTAAACTCGACAGGTTCGTCGCGCTCAAGTTTCTGCCGCCGCATCTGAGACAGGAAGAACCTAATTTTTTATGAGGTATTAAAATGAAATTTATGATTACAGTTAATCAAGATGAAGATGGTGTTTACATCGTGGAGTGCCCATCAATTCCTGGGTGCATTAGTCAGGGACAAACCGAGGCAGAGGCCTTGAAAAATATTCAGGAAGCAATCAAAGAGTGTTTAGAGGTGCGTGCTGAGCAAGGGCTACCTTTAACTGTCAAAACTCGTGAAGTAGAGGTTCTCGTTTAATGCCTCCAGTACCACTTCTTCCTCCTCGCAAGGTAGTAAAAGCATTTGAAAAACTGGGCTGGCGCGTAGTTCGACAAAGAGGCAGTCACATAATAATGACTAAGGAAGGCCACATTGCAACACTCTCGATTCCGCAACACACACAGTTGCACGAGGTACTCTGCGAAGTTTGATAGCACGCGCCGGATATACGATAGAAGAATTTGTAGATGCCGCAAAATGAATCGACTTCAAAAAATTATTTCAAAACCCGAAAAGTTAGGCATCGGCCTTATTTCCGGCACATCTCTGGATGGGGTTGACGCAGCTTTAGTGAGAATAAAGAATAGCGGCTTAGAAACAAAAGCCAGGCTAATTGAATTTATCACCTTTCCCTATCCAACGGGTTTAAAAGAAAAACTTTTAGAAATATCAACGCCGGACAAGGGTACCGTAAATGAAATTTGTCGATATAACGTCGTTTTGGGAGAAATATTTGCAGACGCTGTTAAAGCCCTTCTTAATAAAGCAGGAGTCAATTCAGGTGAAGTTGATTTTATCGGCTCGCATGGGCAAACCGTGCATCATCTCCCTAAACCGGAGAAGGTGTTTGATTACACTATTACGTCGACCTTACAATTGGGCGAGCCCTCCGTTATTGCAAAGAGGGCGGGGATTTTGACTGTAGCAGACTTCAGACCCGCGGATATGGCCCTGGGAGGTCAAGGGGCACCTTTGGTTCCATATCTAGACTTCACGCTATTTCGTTCTTTAGAAAAAAGCCGTGCGCTTTTGAACATTGGCGGCATTGCGAATTTCACCATACTTAAGAACGGATGTTCTTTAAGTGACGTTATTGCATTTGATACCGGTCCTGGCAATATGGTGATTGACTTTTTAATGAACGAGCTCTTTTCAAGCCCGTTCGATAAGAATGGCGAAATAGCGTCTTCTGGCCGGATCTCTGAAAAGTTACTAGATCTCACACTAAAACATCCTTATTTTAAAAAGCAACCTCCCAAGTCGACCGGACGAGAGGAGTTTGGATCTGAATTCTGCGAAAATTTTTTAGCTGAATCCGAACGTCTGAATCTTAGTAAGGAAGATTGTATTACCACTGCAAGTGAGT
>JADFPY010000489.1 GCA_022562085.1 candidate division KSB1 bacterium
AGGAGGGGGCTGTCTAAAAAGGTCACTTGTGCTGTCATTTTGGGCTTTTAGACAGCCCCAATACCCAATTGAGCCCTTCGGCGCCGCTCAGGGTAGACTCCGGGCGACCCCTTTCCGATTTTCCTTAAATTTTTTTATAATAATGAAGTCGGAAAGAGGCGCCTGGAGCAGGTCCTTCGCTTTCGCTCAGGATAGACTCCGGATCCCTCGCCCCGTTGGATAGTCAGGGGAGGTTAATTTTTTGTTAAACAAGGGTACTTATCCCACGGGGCGAGGAGCCGGAGCGGCCCATCCTAAAGCGAGTTTAGCAGAATTAAGTACAAAATTTGACGTATTAGTTTTTTTTCACAAAAATAGGAATTCCAAAAATGAAAGTTCTGACTATTCTACCCATACTATTCTTGCTTTTACTTTTAAGCTGCTCGACTCAAGATTCACAGAATTCACTCGGCATCTTGTTTGATGAAGAGTGGGCATTCCGTATGGAGGAGAATCCGCTTTTTGCCACTAATGCCGGACATCATCAATATAACGATCGTTTGCCCTCGGTCACTGAAGCGGATCAAACGCGGCGTTATGAGTATTATTCTGACCTCATGGAACGCCTCGAGGCTATTGACCGGTCCTCTTTAAGTGAAACAGACCGGATCAATACCGACATCTTTAAACGCCAGATTTGGGAGAAAATTGAAAACTATAAATTTAAAGCATACCTGGTTCCGTTTACCGCCGACGACGGTTTCCATATCTCTTTTGCCCGAATACCGGATCAAGTTCCCCTGGCCACGGTAAGCGATTACGAGAATTATATCAAACGCCTGAATGCTTTTCCCGGTTATGTCGACCAGCACCTCGGCCTTTTGCGCCAGGGCATCGAATCCGGGATAACCATGCCCAGGATAGTTTTACAAGGCTATGAAGTAACCATTGAAACACATATCGTAGACGACCCAACAAAGAGCGTTTTTTATAAACCGTTTGAGAAAATTCCGACAACGGTCGCCGCAAGCGAGCGCGAACGTCTCGGAGAAACTGGCAAAAAGGCGATCATGGACGGTGTGGTGAAGGGTTACCGAACGTTGCTCCGTTTTATGGTGGATGAGTATATCCCGAATGCCCGTACAAGCATCGGCGCCTCAGAGCTGCCGAATGGCCGGGAATATTACGCTCAGCGGGTGAAATATTTTACCACCCTGGATATGAGCGTCGACGAAATTCACCAGCTCGGTCTTCAGGAGGTTAAGCGTATTCGTTCGGAGATGGAGCAAATCATAAAGAAAGTTGGATTTTCCGGGAGCTTTGCTGATTTTCTCAAATTCCTGCGCACGGATCCACGGTTTTATGCCAAAACCCCTGAAGAACTTCTGAAGCAGGCTTCCTATATTGCCAAGCAAATGGATGCGAAGCTACCGTCACTTTTCAAAACCATGCCAAGGTTGCCTTATGGTGTCGCGCCGGTGCCGGATCATCTGGCCCCTAAATATACCACCGGCCGCTATGTCGGCGCTGCACTCGGCAGTACCCAGCCCGGTTATTATTGGGTCAACACCTATGCGCTGGATCGGCGCCCCTTATACACGCTTGAGGCACTTACCTTTCACGAAGCCGTCCCCGGACACCATCTGCAAATTGCTTTAGCCCGCGAGTTGCAAGGTTTGCCGAACTTCAGGCGTTTTTCTTATATTTCCGCTTTTGGGGAAGGTTGGGGGCTTTACTGCGAATGGCTTGCCAAAGAAGTGGGATTCTATACAGACCCATACAATGAGTTCGGCCGTCTGACCTATGAAATGTGGCGCGCATGCCGATTGGTGGTGGACACCGGAATGCACGCCATGGGCTGGACCCGGAAGCAGGCAATGGATTACCTGGGGTCTAATACAGCGTTGTCTCTGCACAACGTCAGAACGGAGACCGACCGCTACATCTCCTGGCCAGGGCAAGCACTCGCCTATAAAATTGGCGAGCTTAAAATTCGGGAATTGCGTCAGAAAGCTGAAGAAGCCCTGGGCGAGAAATTCGATATTCGCGAGTTTCATGATGTTGTGCTGTTGAACGGCGCGATTCCTTTAACGACGCTGGAGAATCTGGTAAATAGCTATATTCAAAAGCATACTGCGACAAACTAGTACAACGATTCATAAAAAACT
>JADFPY010000490.1 GCA_022562085.1 candidate division KSB1 bacterium
CCTGCACGAATCAGAAAGAGCCGACGAGACCTGGGTTAACCCCGCCCACATTGTGGCCGTCACCCCGGACCCTAAAAAACGCTTCATGACCGTGGTTCTCGATGTGGGTTTCGGTGCTTTTTCAGGGCGACCCAAAATATACAGGATTACCTTTGAAAGCGGGGAAAAGTTGTTACAATCATTGGCTCATTGAGCCTCAGGGTATTCAATAAAAGAACGTTTTTTAGACATATCCGAAAAAGTTCAATAACCGAACCGGTCTGGATTTTCCTTTAAAATCTAAACGACTGAGTTCACCTGCATTTTTGAACGAAGCGGAAAAATGTCAGGTGGATCGATTTGTTATGGTTTTGTCAATTCTTATTCTCAACGGTCTGAATAAACGCCGGTCCATCTTTTGCAAATTTTAGTTCCTTCAATTCCCGAAACGTGAATTTACCACACTACTGAAAATAGAACCAAAAGTATAGCTTAATCTGACAAAACTAAAATACTCAAATGAGGTTGCAAGTTCTCTTCTCAATAGTAAGACATCTTCGGTTTCGGCATCACCTTTGGTCAGAGACAATTGATCCCGAATCCTCGAATAGCTTCCAACCAGAGTTAATGAAAATCCTTTGAATAGACGCATTTCCAGTTCAGCGAAAAAAGTCAAACGGTTCTTGCTAAAATCGTGAAAAAAGTTGGAGCCTTCAAGGCTGAATTCGATCGATCCCCAGGTTTGTGTGGTTTCTAATGTCACCGATAACTCATGTCCCAGCAGTGTCTCCTCTGTTTTATCAAAAATAGTTTCCTCGCGATATTGAATTTTTCTGGCTCCGATCCTGTACAAAAATCTGAGCTCTCTTCGGGTGGATTCTGAGTAAGGGAAGAGATTGTATTCAAACGCCGGAGTGAAGGCGACTTGGAGTTTTGTGTTACTGAACGTCGAGGAGGAAACGCCTTGAAAAGAGCCCACGGACCAGTGCTCATTAATACTTCTTACGAACGTGCTGGAAAAGCCATAGCTGTGGTCGGGGAGTGATTGTGTTTCGTCGTCGATTGTAAAACTTCTTCGGCTATAATCAGCACGAGGCGATAATCTAATTTTCCAGTTGTCGGTAACGTGACTTGCCGAGAAAGAGCCACCAATAGAGAGTGAGCTGCTTTGTTTTTGGCCGGAAAAAAAACCGCGCGCTGAAATACGAAATACCCAATGATTCCACTTGTCTTTAACCTCTGCCGCCCCGACTTCTTGTTTTTGATGTGAGATGGAAATTTGCTGCGCAACCGGCGTCTTGGCCGCAAAGCGCACGAGACCGAGCTTCAAGGTTGTGACATAACCTTGCCTGATGTCATTTCCCGTGTCCGTATTTCCCGAAACAAATTTCAGAGTGTCTGCCATGCCGATGAATTTTTCTCTGCCGATAAATGTGAGCGTATATTCGCGTCCTCCGCTGCCGGTTCTTTGTGTCGTGACTAGAACGTGAACTTGTGCTTGTTTTCGGTCCCTGACGTAATTGACAAAAGTGATCTCCGTTTGGATGTAGTCGTGATCGCACCGGTTACAATCGAGAAAGACTCTCGGCGCGTCGCTTAACCGCGCTTGCAAACTATCCGGTTCCACTTGAGAATAGCTATTCGAAGTTCCGAGGCCAAAAAGGAGAATAATACCTGCGCCTGCAACTTGTTTCATGTATTTCAATTAACGTGCTCCTGCGCTGCGACGAGTTCTGCCTTTGCTTAAGATGAGTCAAAAGATAAACCAGCGCTGCAATAAAGTCAACGGAAATGTAAAGATGAGCCTACTAAGGGGAAGCACGACTCGGCTGGCCAGAGAGCATCTCCTCCGGCCCCTGCTTCTGCGATGGAGTGGGGACGTTTTGTTTTTTTTTATAATGTGCGCGCGGCGCAGATGCAAATTATTGGCCACAGATTCGCACAGTCCGCTAGGGTGCACCCTTGGCGTCGCCGAGGCTTACCCGACAGACTGTTTACGGAAAAGGATATTTTTTAGGTAGAAATCAAGGTCGAACAATTTCGGTAGTGGGGATAAAGGTTTCATAGTGCCCATGGCCAGTGATCCTGAACTGGAACCGTCCATCCATACTGGGGAGGCCACCTTGACCGCCATAATAAGTTACCGATAGGGACGTTAGCGGACCC
>JADFPY010000491.1 GCA_022562085.1 candidate division KSB1 bacterium
CAGAGACGCAAAGAATACGCAAAGGTTTTTCTTTGCGATCCCTCAGCGTCTTTGCGTGAAATTTTTGCTTTTTGGGATTTGAATTTTCATTTCTTGCCAAAAAGCTTGTGCTCGAATGCTTTTATCGAGTATGGCAGAATTTGACTTGTCAGTTACTAAATGCTACTGAATTGAAGTTGGGTCTTCTCGTAAACTTTGGTCATTATCCAAAATTAGAGTATGAACGTCTAATTTTAACTCGTGATAAATAAATAAATGAATCTTTAGTGTTTTTTGTGTATTTCATGGGAAGATATGCCTAATAAATACCATGCGATCATAGTCGGCGGTGGCCACAACGGCCTTGTAAATGCCGCTTACCTGGCCCGGGCCGGCTTAAAAGTTCTGGTGCTGGAACAACGGCATCTGGTTGGCGGAGCCACCGTGACGGAAGAACTCTACCCCGGATTTAAATACACCGTCTTCTCTTATGTCGTTAGTTTGATGCGGCCCGAGATTATTCGCGACCTCGATTTACCGAGACATGGCTTAACCGTTTTACCCCTCGAAAGTACCTTAACCCCGCTGCCGGATGGCAATTGTCTTTACCGCGACAACGACCATTTTCGCACTTTGCGTGACATCGCCCGCTTCTCCCAGCGAGATGCAGAAGCCTACGAGGATTACGGCCGCACCATGCTGTTTATGGCTAAAGCGGTTAAATATATGCTTGGGATACTCCCGCCCGATCCGACGAAAATAAATCCGAAAGACCTGTTTGGAATGGCCGGCCTTGGCAAACATTTGCTTGGGCTCAGCGAAGAAAACATTCATATGCTTATCAAATTGATGACCATGAGCTCGGCCGACTTTCTCGAACAGTGGTTTGAAACCGACGTTTTGAAAGCGACCCTTTCGGCCAGTGGCATTATCGGGACGTTTCTTGGCCCCCGGTCACCTGGTACTGCTTATGTGTTGCTGCATCACTACATGGGCGAAATCGATGGTAACTTTCGGACCTGGGGGTTTGCTAAAGGCGGCACCGGCGCAATCGCCGACGCAATTGCAAGCGCAGCCCAGGAGCTCGGCGTGGAAATTAAAACCGAAGCCGCTGTTCAAAAAGTGATTGTTAAAGATCGGAAAGTTGTCGGGGTGGCGCTAAAAAACGGCGATGAATTTTTGTCGGATGTGGTGGTCTCTTCTCTGGATCCCAACCTGACTTTTCTAAAACTAATCGATGCCGAACATTTGCCGGTGGATTTGCTCGCCTCGATTAAAAAGTTTAAATTCAACGGCTCCTCCGGAAAAGTGAACCTGGCTCTTGATGCCGCTCCGGATTTAAAATGTATGCCCGGTTACGGTCCGCATTTGCGCGGCGCCATTTCGATCAGTCCAAGCGTGGATTACCTCGAACGCGCCTACGATGACGCCAAGTACGGTAACTTTTCCCAGAAACCGTATATTGACATTATTATCCCCTCCATGATCGATCCCGACATGGCGCCGCCGGGCAAGCACGTCATGTCTTGTTTTGTGCAATACGCGCCTTACAATCTAAAAGAAGGTACCTGGGAGGAGCGCCGCGAAGAATTTGGCGACACCGTCATCAACACGGTGACGGAATACATTCCAAATTTAAAGGATATTATTTTACACCGGCAGGTGATTACTCCCCTGGATATTGAGCAAACCATCGGCTTGTCCCAGGGTAATATTTTTCAGGGCGAGCTGAGCCTTTCACAGCTTTTTTTCTTACGTCCTGCGGCCGGGATTGCCAAGTACCGAACGCCGGTGAAAAATTACTACCAGTGCGGTTCCGGCACCCATCCCGGCGGCGGCATCATGGGTGCGCCGGGACGGTTGGCAGCGATGGAAATTTTAAAAGATTTACGGAAGGATTAAGTTAGCCGTGAATTAGCAATAAATTATGAAAATACGCATAATAGCCCGGAGATTTTTTTTAAAAATGTTTTTGACTGAAGTTGTGGTCTTTGAAATTAAATTCACCAAACCCTTAAGGACATACAAATGGCGTGGATAAAAACCATCAAAGAAAATGCAGCTCAGGACTCGCTAAAAGAGTT
>JADFPY010000492.1 GCA_022562085.1 candidate division KSB1 bacterium
CGCATGTTCTCCGCCTGATCCGACAGGAAGTAGATTTTATCACCGGCCCAGGCAGGTTTGCCGTCGTTGGCGTGATTGTCGGTAATATTTTCGGCGGTATTGTTTCTCAGGTCATAAATGATGATATCCGAAGCCAGGCCGCCACGATAGCGCTTGAACGGATAGTTCTCGGTAATCTTGGTTATATAGGCCAGAAAATTGCCATCGGGTGAGTAGCTTGCCAATTCGCCGTAGGGGACCTTTAGCTTTTCGGGTAAACCGCCATCTTTACTTACCAAATAGAGCTGTCGGACGCGTCGCTGTCCACTTTCTCGATTTGAGGCAAATAAAATGTGCTTACCATCCGGGTGCCAATCGACCATCCGGTCGCTATGAGACTGGTAGGTAAGCCGAGTTGGCACACCGCCCAGGGCTGGCATTACATAGATATCCTGGTTGCCGTTGTAGCTGGCGGTGTATGCGATTGATTTGCCGTCCGGCGAAAAACGCGGCCAGGATTCCTCACCAGGCGAGTGGGTAACCTGGATCGCCGTCCCGCCGCTTTTGGCCATGACCCAGATATCGCCGCCATAAACAAAGGTGATTTGGGTATCTGATATATCCATATAGCGCATAAGTTTTGCACTAATCTGGCCATATGCGTTGTTGAAGAGAAATAAAGCGCTAAATAACAAGAGTATCTTTTTCATATTAACTCCTTACATTGATTAAAGTCTAGTCTAATAGGTGGGTTCATTTTTTTAACCCCCAGCAATTTACTGGCAATTTCTCAACTCGGCATGCTCAACAGCCGCGGGATTCTGGATAGACCATGGTGGAAGTACCAAGGATAGGAAACATGATATGGGCAGGGAACGGTCGCGACCGTTCCCTACAAACTACTGCACTTTCAAAACCACTAAGGTCACATCATCATGAAATTTGCCGGCCAAATCTTTGGCGGTTTCAAAAATGCCGTTTAACAGATCATCTGCAGTTTGATGCAGGTGGTTTCGAACATAAACTGCCAGTCTTTTTTCATCAAAGGTCTGGCCCTTCTGATTTTGTGCTTCCACCAAACCGTCGGTATAAAATACAAAAATATCACCGGAATTGAATGTAACGGACTCGGAAGTGTACCGTGGATCGTGGGTCAGACCGAGAGCCGGTCCGGTCGGGCAGAGCCATTCGACAGACGCGGTTTCGGCTTGCCACCAAAGCGGCGGATGATGCCCGGCGTTACTGTATTTTAGGGTTCGGGACTTTACATCAACAGCGGCCAGAAACAGCGAAATAAAGCGAATCAAATTCAAATTGTGCAGGAAAAAACTGTTAAGACGCCCGGCTAATAATTCAATTCCTTTGACCTGGGGACCCAGGATTCGCAAGGCGGCCTGCAAATTCGACATCAGCATGCTTGCCGGTAATCCCTTGTTCATGACATCGGCGATTACCAACCCCTGAGCTCCACTTTGGCAATTATAGAAGTCGTAATAATCACCGCCGACAATTCCTGCCGACTCTGTGCGGGCAGCCATCTCGATTCCCTGAAGCCTCGGCACTTTGCACGGCAGCAGATCTTTCTGCACTTGCGAAACCTGTTCAAGTTCGCTTTCGAGATTGCGCAGCTGCTCTTTGGAATAATGATCAAGGCATATACACTGGGTGAAATCGGCCGTCAAGCGATCTGTTTCAACCTCACCGTCACACTCCTGGCATTTTCCAAACTCGCCTGATTCAACTCGACCTAAGGCATTTTTAAGCTCGGAGATGAGTTGCTCTACATCGTCATCCGGACATCCGGCTAAATGCTTTTCTTTATGGGGTAAATCTGAATCAAGCCATTCTAACAATGCGTCCCGGTGGTTTTGTAAAGTGCTGCGAAAACGCTCTAAATCTTTAGTATCCATAGGGTCTCACCATTTTCAAAGACAAAAAAAAATAGCTTTAAAACTTGTGCTGATCAAGTTAATTTACGCGGGAGCAGGTAAAAAGTTTGGCCGGCATCTTTGCAGTGGCGGCTTTAAATGAATCGGTGTGAGTT
>JADFPY010000493.1 GCA_022562085.1 candidate division KSB1 bacterium
GTTTAACGGCTATAGTAACCTCTCAAGCGATGAAAGGACAGGCGACCTTTGATCAAAATTTAACAGTGGGTATTTTGTTTGCTTTAAGTGCTGGCCTTGTACTGGTACAGTTCCTGAGGGTAGGAAATAACCTTCGGGTGAGATCCGCCTAATTAGATGACCCCAAAATCAAAATCGCGGCAGCCGCGTTCCTGGATTTGGATAAGTACGGCGGCTTTCAGAGTTTCCTTAACTTTGGCATCGCTTTACCTCTCCAGATGTTGGCAAAGCATCGGGACCATTAGCCGGAATTGAAAACTCATCCCGTTGCCGGCTAATTAAATATTTCTTAGGGATACATTGCAATGTGCCCCTACAGTTTTAAAAATAAAGCCGTTGTCCTCTCCCGGTTCACCTGTACCGATCAGTACGATTCTCTCTACAAACCATTCCTGCCATAATCTGCACTAACTTTAAAGAAATTAAGAACTGACTATTCTGCTTTATTTCTGGCACATCTGTTGCCTGTTTGTCCGGTACTAAAAAGCGAAAAGAAACTTTGGTCAACTCTCCGGTTGTCTCAGGGTAGTTCTAAAAAAGTAGGAGAGGTAAAAATGAAATCGCTCATAATACCCATAATGTTGGGGATGTTGTCACTTAGCTTTCTTCCGGATCAGTCCAATTTCGATAATGAAAAGGTTTTGGAGTTGGGAAAATCCGTGCAGGCAATAGCAGCGCTTGCGCAATTTAATAACAGCTACCAAAACAATGAGCAAAAAATCGTCACTATTATGAACCGGTATAACAAAAAAATGCCGGCGGCAAAGAAACAGGCCATCGCAAATGAAATCCTCGAGATGACATTAAAATATCCCAATCTGGACGTTGATTTGATTTGCGCGACCATCACGCACGAGAGCGCTAGAAGCTGGAATCCAAAGGTAGTATCAAAAGCTGGCGCTATGGGC
The DNA here is from genome assembly GCA_022562085.1 of candidate division KSB1 bacterium. Lineage (NCBI taxonomy): Bacteria > Pseudomonadati > Candidatus Zhuqueibacterota bacterium. Next base: position 948 of record JADFPY010000493.1, read on the forward strand.
TTGATGCAGATTATGCCCCGCACCGGAAAGTGGCTTGCGAAGTCCGAAGGGGTTGAGTGGACTTCGACGGAAGCTGTTCTTTTTGACCCAATTCATAATATCAGGCTGGGAACCCGCTACCTTTCCAAATTGATCAACACGTACGATCTGGAGGGCGGACTGGCTGCATATAACGGCGGTTGGAAACGAGCGAAGAAATGGCTGGCAAATGATAAAGCCGACGGCATCCTCTGGGCCGAGACCCGCTCTTACATTCCCCATGTTTTGAAATTGTATGACAAGTATAGGAGCACGGTTCTTTAAGGTCAAAAAAAATGTCGTAGGGGCGACTCGCGAGTCGCCCCTACGAACTCCTCTCCTTTTTACCTCTTTTATATTTTCCCCATGTAAACACCCTTGGGTGACAGAATTTGTCATCCACTAAGAGACCTCGGAGGTTTTTCAGGAAACGACGACCAATTTGCCAACGTCAATTGGTCAACGAGAGACTGCAGTCGATCTTCTGCTTGTTCGGGAAGCGGCTCGTTTTCCACACCAAGAGCCGAGTAGAACCTCCACCCGTCTTCCGGTGAGTTTTCGAGCATGACAGTCGCTGGGAAGACGTCATCCCAGTGAAAGAAATAAGTTTTCCCCTGGAGGACATGGGGAACCAAGTCCGTCAGGCAGTTTTGCATCTTCCGGCTTTCTTCCCTCATGGCGGCGGCGCTGCTCAGGGGGACAAGAAGGTTACCGAAGCTCTGTACGGGGGGTGGCGGGAATTCGCTGACCTCGATCAGCCGGTTTTCCCAACGATCCATGTAATTGAAGAGTTGATCGATGTCCCGGACCCGCCGGATAGATTCCGTCATGGCTGTTTTGAGCTTCTTCGGGGCTACGGAAAAAAGACCGGAGATGTGGTCGATGGACACTCCCAGTGTTTCCTCGACGCTTTCGCCATCGCAGGAAACGGAATCCAGATCCCTCAAAAGAATGGTTATGATATTCGTCTGTAGTAATTCGCGCGGTAATTTCTCAAGCACGCTGATAATGCCCGGAGGAATCTGATCGGCGTGACGAAAA